>JBLHND010000016.1:0-33801 GCA_047622605.1 Motiliproteus sp.
ATGGAGGATATCAACAGTCGTATCGATGCGATCAATACCCTGCCCGCGGGAGCCGAGCGCCCGGTGGTTGCTATCAGCCAGCGCAAGCGCGAAGTGATCAGTGTGGTGCTGTACGGCGAGCGTCAGGCGCTGGAGTTGCGGCGCTGGGCAGAACAGCTTCGTGATGATATCTCGGCGCTGCCCGATGTGACTCAGGTGGTGATCGATAGCCCGCGCGATTATGAAATCGCCATCGAGATACCCCAAGCGGTATTGCGAGAATACGACCTGACGCTGGCCCAGGTGGCTGATGCGGTGGGGCGGGGATCGCTGGATCTGTCGGCCGGTAATATTCGTACCCAGGGCGCCGATATTCTGGTGCGCACTCGAGGTCAGGCCTATAACGCGGAGCAGTTTCGGCGCATCGTGGTGGTCGCCGACAGTGCCGGCAGTCGGATCGAATTGGGTGATATAGCCCGTATCCACGATGGCTTCGAAGAGGATGAGGTGCGGACCCGCTTTGATGGTCAGCCAGCGATGGCGGTCGATGTGTATCGAGTGGGCCAGCAGAGCGCGATTGTGATTGCCGATCAGGTTAAGGATTACATCCAGGGTCAGCAGGCGGCGTTACCCGAGGGGCTGAAGCTGTCCTATTGGCGCGATCGTTCCAAGATCGTTAAAGCCCGCTTGAATACCCTCAATAAGAGTGCCCTCCAGGGTGGGTTCCTGGTGATCCTGTTGCTGGCGCTGTTCTTGCGCCCACAGGTGGCATTCTGGGTGTGCGTGGGTATCCCGATCAGCTTTATGGGGGGGTTTATGCTGATGCCGGAGATCGGGGTCACGCTCAATCTGATCAGTCTGTTTGCTTTTATTCTGGTGCTGGGGATCGTGGTCGATGACGCCATCGTCACCGGTGAAAACATCTATACCCACTTTACTCGGACCGGTGATGCGCTGCGCTCGGCGGTCGAGGGTACTCAGGAGGTCTCTGTCCCTGTTACCTTCGGAGTGCTGACCACGGTGGCGGCTTTTACCCCGCTGATGATGATCGGTGGCCCACGCGGGGCGATCTTCGAGCAGATCCCGTTCGTGGTTATTCCGGTGCTGCTGTTCTCTCTGGTGGAGTCCAAGTTGATTCTGCCCGCACATCTGCGCCATATGAAGCCAGCTAATAAGGCGCATCGGCTGACCCGCGCGCAACAGGCCATCGCACAGGGCCTGGAACGCTTTGTTAAGCGCTTTTACAGCCCGACGCTGGCCTGGGTGCTGCGTCAGCGTTACCTGGTGCTAGCGCTGATGCTGGGCTTGACGATCGTGGTGATCTCGAGCGTGGCGGGAGGCTGGACCCGGTTTGTGTTCTTCCCCAAGGTACAGAGTGAGATCGCCACGGCAACGCTGACGATGCCCACAGGAACGCCCTTTGCGGTGACCGACGGCCATGTCGAGCGGATTACCGAGGCCGCGCAGTGGCTTGAAGATCAGTACCGGGATCCGGAGACCGGTGTGAGTGTGATCACCCATATCCTCTCGAGTTCCGGCGGGGGAGGCGGTCATAACGGTCGGGTACGGTTTGAGATAGTCGCGCCCGAGCAGCGCACCCTGAATATCACCAGCTCGGAGCTGGTGCGTGAGTGGCGGAAAAAAATCGGCGCAATCTCCGGGGCTGAAACCCTGACCTTCAGAGCCGAGATCGGCCGCTCTGGCGATCCTCTCGATGTGCGCCTCAACGGTCAGAATCTGGAGCAACTGGGGGCCATGGCCGCTGAGCTGCGGCAGTACATGACCCGCTATCCCAATCTGTTCGATATTGCCGATTCCCTGTCCGATGGCAAGCAGGAGCTACAGCTGGAATTAAAGCCGGCCGCGCAGATGCTGGGGCTGGACCTGACCGACCTGGCGCGGCAGGTGCGGCAGGCGTTCTTTGGCGTCGAAGTGCAGCGCTTACTGCGTGGCCGCGACGAGGTCAAGGTGCTGGTGCGCTATCCGGCGCTCGAGCGACAATCGCTGGATACCCTGGAACGGATGATGATTCGGACATCTGAGGGGGTCGAGGTGCCTTTGGCCGAGGTGGCCGTCTTGAAGCCGGGTCGCAGCCCCGCCGCGATCAACAGGGTCGACCGGGTGCGGACGGTCAGCATCACCGCCGATGCCAACAAGGAGGTCGCGGATCTGGGCGCCATCAAGCGCGATCTGGAGACCTACCTGGCCGAGCTGGTCATCGATTATCCGGGGGTCATCTATAGCTTTGAGGGCGAAGCCAAGGAGCAGCGCGATTCGTTCCAGGGCCTGGTGTGGGGTGGGGTGTTTGTGTTGTTTGTGATCTTCGCGTTGTTGGCGATTCCGTTTGGATCCTACGCCCAGCCCCTGATCGTGATGTCGGTGATCCCCTATGGTGTGGTCGGTGCGATCATGGGGCACTGGGTGATGGGGATGTCGCTGACCATCATGAGCGCGATGGGGATGCTGGCGTTGAGCGGGGTGGTGGTCAACGATTCGCTGGTGCTGGTGGACTTTGTAAATCGAATGCGGGCCTCGGGAATGCCCTTGCACGAGGCGGTACGTCTGGCCGGGAGCGCCCGTTTTCGGGCGGTGCTGCTGACGTCCTTGACCACCTTCTGCGGGTTGATGCCGCTGATCTTCGAGAAGAGCACCCAGGCGCAGTTCTTGATTCCGATGGCGGTGTCCCTCGGCTTCGGTATCCTGTTCGCGACCCTGATTACGCTGTTTATCGTACCGGTCAACTACCTGGTCCTGGAAGATGTGCAGCGGCTGTTGGGCCGGCGCAATTTTCGGGTCGATGTGGATGAAGCGCAGGCTGAGAAAGATTAGCTACCATATTGGTTTTTATTCGGAATAAGTTATGAAAAGAACGACTCTGATGGTGCAGGGTACGACCTCCGATGCCGGTAAATCCGCCCTGGTGACCGGTATCTGTCGGCTGCTCAAGCGTCGTGGACTGTCGATAGCGCCCTTTAAACCCCAGAATATGGCGCTCAACAGTGCGGTCACGATCGATGGCGGCGAGATCGGTCGGGCGCAGGCGGCTCAGGCCCGGGCCTGTGGCTTGCCGCCGCACAGCGATATGAATCCGGTGCTGCTCAAGCCCAATACCGATACCGGGGCGCAGGTGATTATTCAGGGCAAGGCCTTGGCACACATGGAGGCGGCGGATTACCACCATTATAAGACGGTGGCGATGGCGGCGGTGCTCGAGTCTCATGCGCGTCTGGAGCAGCAGTATGACTGGATTATCGTCGAGGGGGCCGGCAGCCCGGCCGAGATCAACCTGCGCGACCGCGATATCGCCAATATGGGCTTTGCCGAGGCGGTCGATTGTCCGGTGATTATCGTCGCTGATATCGATCGGGGTGGCGTATTTGCCCATCTGGTCGGCACACTGGAGTTGCTGTCGCCGACGGAGCAGGCGCGGGTCGAAGGCTTCGTGATCAACCGTTTCCGTGGCGATATAGCCCTGTTGCAGCCGGGGCTGGACTGGCTCGAGGCGCGCACCGGTAAGCCGGTGCTGGGGGTGGTGCCCTATCTGCAGGGGCTCTATCTGGAGGCCGAGGATGCGTTGGCCTGGAACTCGGCATTGCATGACAATTTGCCGCGGCTCAACGTGGTGGTGCCGGTCACGCCCAGGATCTCCAACCACACCGATTTTGATCCGCTGCGGCTGCATCCGCAGGTCGATATCCAGTTTATAGGCCCCGGCCAGACCCCGCCGCCAGCCGATCTTATTATTCTGGCCGGTTCCAAGTCGGTCGGTGCCGATCTTAACTGGCTTCGTGAACAGGGCTGGGGGGCGGTACTCGAGCGCCATCTGCGCTACGGCGGCAAGCTGCTGGGGATCTGTGGCGGTTTTCAGATGCTCGGATCCCAGATCCATGACCCCGAGGCGCTCGAAGGCCCGGCGATGAGTTACCCAGGGTTGGGGTTGCTGGATTTCGAGACGACGCTGAACCCCCATAAGCAACTGCGTCAGGTCGAGGGTAAGCTGCTGCTGGGCGAGCAGGGCGTTGCTATCTCTGGCTATGAGATTCACGCTGGCGTCAGCACGGGTGCGGCGCTGGCGCGGCCGCTGGTCGAGCTGTCTGCACGTATGGATGGGGTTCGTTCCGCCGATGATCAGATGATGGGTACTTATCTTCACGGGCTGTTCGATCATCCCGATGCCGGACAGGCGCTGCTCGAGTGGGCCGGGCTTCGGGTCGAAGAGCCTGTCGATATCGCCAGGCTGCAGGAACAGGGCATCGATCGGCTGGCCGATTCGCTGGAGCAGGTGTTCGATCTGGAATTGCTGGATCGGCTGATTGGGCTGTAGTGGTAGCCTGGGAGTCGATAATCGGGTTTCGCCTTTTACGGGCGCATGCGGGTATACTTCAAACCCTTATCAATCAGTCAACAAAGGTCGGATCTGACAGTGATTATCAAACCTAAAACTCGCGGTTTTATCTGCATCACCACCCATCCCGTTGGTTGTGATGTCAATGTTCAGCAACAGATCGCCTACACCCAGTCCAAGGGTGCGCTGGCTAACGGCCCGAAACGGGTCCTGGTGATCGGCTCCTCCAGTGGTTATGGCCTGAGTTCGCGTATTGAGGCCGCCTTTGGTTCCGGGGCTGGCACGATCGGGGTGTTTTTCGAAAAGCCGGGTACGGCGACTAAGCCGGGCACGGCCGGTTGGTACAACTCAGTTGCCTTCGACAAGGCGGCTAAGGCGGCGGGTCTGTACTCCAAGAGTGTCAATGGCGATGCTTTTTCGCATGAGGCCAAGCAGAAGGTCATCGAGCTGATTAAAGCCGATCTGGGGCAGATAGATCTGGTGGTTTACTCGCTGGCGTCCCCCGTGCGTAAGATGCCCGATAGCGGTGAACTGGTGCGTTCGTGTCTCAAACCTATCGGTGAGGTCTACCGTGCCACGGCCGTAGATACCAACAAAGATCGTATTATCGATACCGAGGTAGGGCCTGCCACCGAACAGGAGATCGCCGATACCGTCACCGTGATGGGCGGTCAGGATTGGGAGCTGTGGGTCGACGCCCTGGATCAGGCGGGTGTGCTGGCAGAGGGTTGCCGTTCGGTCTCCTACAGCTACATAGGGACTGAAATCACCTGGCCGATCTACTGGGAGGGTGCGCTGGGTAAGGCTAAGATGGACCTGGACCGGGCTGCCGGCGAGATCGATCAGCGTTTGGGCGCCAAGGGTGGCTCTGCCAACGTCGCGGTACTTAAGAGTGTCGTGACTCAAGCCAGTTCTGCCATCCCAGTTATGCCGCTGTATATCGCCATGGCCTTTAAAGTTATGAAAGAGCAGGGTATTCATGAGGGTTGCATGGAGCAGATCGAGCGTTTGTTCCGCACCCAGCTGTACAAGGCTGACGGCTCAGTCCCGGACACGGACGCCAGCAATCGTATTCGCTTGGATGATTGGGAGCTGCGTGCCGAGGTGCAGGATGCCTGTCAGGCGATCTGGCCCCAGGTCACTACCGAGAACCTGCGTGAGTTGACTGACTATCAGGGCTATAAAGATGAGTTCCTGAAGCTGTTTGGCTTTGGTATTGAAGGCGTAGACTACGAGGCCGATGTGAATCCTGACCTGAGCTTTGATGTTGTGCAGCTCTAACTTCCGCTAGTTCAGATCCTTAGTCGTCAGGCCCTCCATCCCGCCGGGTTTTCCCTGCGGGATTTTTATGTACAGGATGTACGGTATGCCGCGGGCGCAGGGATGCGCAAGAGCGGCGATGTACAGGATGTACGGTATGCCGCGGGCGCAGGGATGCGCAAGAGCGGCGATGTACAGGATGTACGGTATGCCGCGGGCGCAGGGATGCGCAAGAGCGGCGATGTACAGGATGTACGGTATGCCGCGGGCGCGGGGATGCGCAAGAGCGGCGATGTACAGGGCCGTTGTCAGTTCCCGACAACAACGGCATACCTGCGTCCCTGCAGGCAATGTACGTGCTGTTTTTTGCTCCTGCAAAAACTGCACTTCCCACATCCATGTGGGTCGTATGGCCCGAGAGCGGGGCCGTTGTCAGTTCCCGACAACAACGGCATACCCGCGTCCCTGCAGGCAATGGCGGTAGGGGTGATGCATCGAAAAGATCCTCGCTAAAATATTTTTTGCACCGCCTCATGAGTAAATATCCTGGTCTTGAAGGACCGTAGGCTGGGATGTAATCCCAGTAATATTCCTCCAGATGCGCAGCCTTGCGTGCTGGTTCGCATAGACCAATGAAAGTTGAGATTACATTCCAGCCTACCTCGCCGCAACACTTAACGGGTACAGAGCCTTCTTATACCTTCGCCTTATGGTGTCTTTGAGCATAAAGGCTAGAGTAGTTCTTCTATAAAAAATTCATCTCAGCATAAGAAAATATTAAGAGGGTTATAGCAATGGATTATCAGGCTGCCCTGGCATATGCCACCGAAAGCAATATGGCGACCGTGGTCGGTTTGCAGATGCATGGTCGTACGATCGAGGTTTACCGTCCCCGCTTCTTTTCTGCCGAGGGGTGCTGCAAAGTTGAACACCGCGAGGGCATGCTGTTTCAGAGCGGTTACGAACAGGATTTGCTGAACCCGGACCAGTTGCCGGGAGAGGCGCTGGGGTTAGACTATTTTGAGACCCCTCTGAGCGAGAATGAACTCGATTCAGTGCTCAGTAAGGAGGGCGAAACGCTGCTGCATTGTTTACTTGCGGGTTCGCCGGATCCAGAGCGCTGCATTAATGCCCGTGACAAGGCTGCCTTCACCTCTTGGTGCATCTCTACCTTGGCCAAGCGTAACGGCTAGAGGCTGATCGAGAGCAGCCCGGCCCACGACTAGAGCCTGTATTTACAAGCGGCATCCCTGCCGCTTGCCCCAAGAGCCGCTATCACTAGGTAAATCGGCTGTCCTGCCGATTTATCTTCGTCAATGACCGGAAAACATGACTTCGCTACTGTTGTCAGAGAGCCGTCTCTCTCTCTCTTCCTCTCCCTACGATCGCTATTCTCGGTCGACCTCTTAGCCTCTGTTAGCTGCGATCTGGCCTCAGGTCACTGTCTGATCAGGCGTTTTGCTTCTCGAGGTTCCTGTTTACTCTCTTGAACTGGACTTATCGGAATTTTGTTGTATTTTAGGCACTCTTTGCCATCTTCTGGACCCCTATGCTAAAGCAGTTGCTCTCGCTACGCCGAAATCAGAAAGCGGCGGTTATTGCCCTAGCCGATACCCTGCTGGTGTTGTTATCGCTATGGCTGGCCTTCTCACTACGTCTGGGTGAGCTGTACCATCCTCAGGGCAGGCAGTGGCTGGTGTTTGCGATCGTGCCGTTAATCGCCATTCCGCTCTATATCCGCATGGGTCTGTACCGCGCCGTTATTCGTTATATCGGCCACCGGGCGATGATCACCATCGGCTATGCCAATGCCTTGCTGGTGTTGCTCTGGTCGTTGTTGCCTTTCTATCTGTCTAACTACTTTCATTGGCAGCTGTTCTCTCCGCGGTCGCTGCCGCTTATTTTCTGGATGGTCCTGTGCATCCTGATCGGTGGCAGCCGACAGATGGCGCGCTGGTTTATTGCCGGTGTCTTTCGTGAGCGTAACGGCAACCATGTGTTGATCTATGGTGCGGGCGATGCGGGAGTGCAGTTGGCGCTATCCTTAGGCCAGAGTGCTCATTTCCGGTTGCTGGGATTTATTGATGATGAGCTGGCCTTGAAGGGGCAGCAGATCGCCGGATTGCCGGTGTTGGGTGGTTTGTCTGTGATCCAGGACCTGCGTCAGGATTATGAGTCTTTGGAGGTGTTGCTGGCGCTGCCCAGTGCGACGCGAGCCGATCGGCGGCGGATCTTACAGGCGCTGGAGGAGGTCGAGGTCGCGGTGCGCTCGATGCCGTCGTTGGATCGAGTGGCATTGGGGCATGCGGATCTGACCGAGCTGAATGAGATCGATCTGACCGATCTATTGGGTCGGGAGCCGGTGCAGGCGGATGCCGAGTTGCTGCGGCGGGGTGTTGCAGGGCGGCAGGTGCTGGTCACTGGCGCCGGCGGTTCTATAGGATCGGAACTCTGCCGCCAGTTATTGCAGCAGGCACCGCAGCGCCTGGTGTTGCTCGATCATAGCGAGTTTTCGCTGTATCAGATCGATGCGGAGCTACGTCAGCGGATCGAGCGGTTCGAGCTGCCGACCGAGCTGGTCGCAGTGCTGGGGTCGGTGTTAGACCGACCGCGGATGCAGCGGCTGATCAGCGGTTACCAGATTCAAACGCTGTACCATGCGGCCGCCTATAAACATGTGCCTATCGTGGAGCATAATGTGATACCGGGGGTGCAAAATAATGTGCAGGGGACCTGGGAAATCGCGCAGCTGGCGATGCAGCTGGAGGTCGAGCGCTTTGTGTTGATCTCGACAGACAAGGCTGTGCGGCCAACCAACATCATGGGCGCCAGCAAGCGGCTGGCCGAAATGGTGTTGCAGGGTTTGCAGCGCCATCCTAAAAACCGTTCAACCCGGTTTATGATGGTGCGCTTTGGCAATGTTCTGGGATCTTCGGGATCGGTTATTCCGCTGTTTCAACGCCAGATCAATCAGGGTGGGCCGGTGACGGTGACCGACCCGCAGATGACGCGTTATTTTATGACCATCCCGGAAGCGGCATCGCTGGTTATTCAGGCAGGCTCTATGGGGCAAGGCGGGGAGCTGTTTGTACTGGATATGGGCGCGCCGATACGCATTGCCGACCTAGCCCAGAGGATGATTCGGCTGAGTGGTCATCGGGTTGCCGGTGGACGGCGCTCCGGCGTGGAGATTCGCTATACGGGTCTGAGGCCGGGTGAAAAGCTTTATGAGGAGTTGCTGATCGGTGATAACGTTACCCAGACTAGGCACGCTCGCATAATGATGGCGCATGAAGAAGGCCCCAGCAGTGATCGGCTGGAGGCGATAATGGCGGTCCTTAACGGGCTGATCGAACAGCAGGCGGTAGAACCCATACGCGCCCTGATGTTGCAGCATGTCAGTGGCTTCGCCCCCCAGTGTGGTAATAAAGATCTGTTGAGTTCGATAGCAGCAGAGGCCGACCGAGAATTGGCCGATCCACACTGAGATCCGGTTTTTAGTTAAGCAAGTGGTCAGGTTTTGCGCTCATTGTTGTCAAATAGAACCTGTATTCACAAGCCGCGCCGCTGCAGTTTCCCCCGGTGCAGCTATTGCCGAGTAAATCGGCTATCCTGCCGGTTTACTCGGTTAAGGGTCGGAAAATATGGCCCTCTCTGTCTTAAGAGAATGCGAGTCTCAGGCTACGATCGCTATTCTTGGTCAGCCTCTGTTAACGAGCCTGTTTTAAAACAATCTGAGTCGAACGCGTTATTTTGAACTCTTTATTTTGAACATATTGATCACCGGTGCCAACGGCTTTATCGGTCGACATCTCTGCCATAAGTTGATTGGGGAGGGTTATAGCGTGCGCGGGCTACTGCGGAATCCGAGCCGAATGCCCGAAGTGCTGCTCGATAGCATCGATCTGGTTAAAATCTCCGGGCTTGACGATGAACTGGCCATTACGCAGGCGTTGATCGGCGTGGATGTCGTGATCCATCTGGCGGCGCGTGTCCATGCCATGGATGATACTGCATCACAGGATGCCGAGTATGAGCGGGATAATCATCAAGGCACGATCAGTCTGGCCCGCCTGGCGGTGAACGCGGGTGTCCGGCGTTTTATTTTTCTGAGCTCCATTAAAGTCAACGGCGAGGAACGCGCGTTACCCTATAGCATATCAGATACCCCCAATCCTCAGGATGCCTATGCTCGCTCTAAGTACAGCGCGGAATCTGACCTGCTGGCCTACGGGAAAAATAATGATCTGGAGGTCGTGGTGATCCGGCCGCCTCTGGTGTATGGGGAGGGGGTTAAAGCCAATTTCTTACAGCTTATTCGCTGGGTTGACCGCGGGGTTCCCTTGCCTCTCGCAGGTTTGTCTAATCAGCGATCGTTGGTCAGTGTCGTCAATCTGGTTGATCTTCTGAGTATCTGTATCGCCCATCCCGATGCCAGGGGTCAGGTGTTCCTGGTTGCAGATGATGAGGCCGTTTCCTCCTCGCAATTAATTCAAGCCATCGCCCAGGCTTATGGGGTTAAGCCGCGGTTGTTTTATTGTCCGCAGTGGCTGCTTCGGCTTATGGCCAAGCTGATAGGCAGGTCTAGCAGTGCGGATCGGTTGCTAGGATCCTTGGCAATAGATACCAGTGCGACTAAGCGGCGACTCGATTGGCAGCCACCCACGACGTTGCGGCGGACTCTGCTTGATATGGCCAGGACTGAGGGAGAGAGCAGGCGTGCAGACGAGGAGTAGCCGTGTTGTTGGATAACCTGATCTATCCGCTGGTGGCCGCAGTATCGTTGCTGTCCAGCTTTCTGGTTTTACAGCTATTGCGACATCTGCAATTGTTTGATCTGCCTAATGCAAGAAGCTCCCATACTATTCCTGTGCCGCGAGGAGGAGGGGTCAGTTTTACGCTGGTGTATCTTAGTTTGCTGCTGTGGTTGGCAGTGACGGCTGAGATTGATCTTAATGAGGCCCTGGTGCTGATGGTCGGTGGTGGCGTTCTGGCGCTGGTCGGTCTCGTGGATGATCGTTTTGGTCTGTCATCTAAAACCAGGTTCTTGATGCAGTGTCTCTGTATGACGTTGTCTGTATTAGGTTTATATCATGACCAGCTATCTAGTGGTTCTCTGGTTCTCTGGTTTGGGCTATGCGGGCTGGTGTTGGCGTCTGTCTGGTGGATTAACCTGTTTAATTTCCTAGACGGTATCGACGGTTATGCAACCGCTGAGGCGCTGCTGATATGTTTAGCGGCGGCGGGTCTTTGTTTCCTGCGCGCAGATAGCCAATATCCGCGGCTGTTTTTATTATTGGCGGCAGTGTTGGTTGGCTTCGGGGTGTTTAACTGGGCACCGGCTAAACTTTTTATGGGCGATGTTGGCAGTTATTTTCTGGGGTTTATAATTGCTATGTTGGCGGTATTGACCGTCCGAGAGCAGCTGATATCACCCCTGGTCTGGCTGGTTTTAACTGCGCTTTTTTGGGTTGATGCCAGTATGACGTTACTGCGGCGTATCTTAAATGGAGAGCGCTGGTATCAGGCGCACCGCTCTCATGCATACCAGATACTGTCCAGACGCTGGCATAGTCATCAGCGAGTATCCTTATTGGCGATAGCAATAAATGTAGTCTGGTTAATCCCTATGAGCGTTGGTACGCAATGGCTGCTGAGTAATAATCATCAAGGTTTTGCATGGGTGTTGGCTATTGTTGCCTGTGTGCCGGTGGTAGCGGGAGTGCGTCGGCTTAGGTGTGGAGTGGATAATGGCTAGCTATTCTCCTAGCGCACTAATTATTGTTATTAGTTTCTGTTGTTAATAATTAAATATAAGCTAGAATATAATTGTTTGGTATAATATTTGCGAAATTAGCCCGAATGCTATATTTTAGCCACCCTGTTTTATTAAAATGTTCTAGAGGTCTCCTATGAGCGACATTATAAATGTGCTTACACGCAAAACTGCACTGCGCAAAGCTTGTAAAGAGTTATCGGCATCTGATCTGGATAAGCTTTTTGAAAACCTGTCTGATCTGATTAACGAGCGTAAGCAGCAAGAGGTTGCCATGGAGGCGGAACGCGCTCAAAAACAAGCGAATATTGATGCTGTTAAACAGCAGATGGCTGAAAAAGGTGTCGATCTGAACGATCTCCTGGCTATGCTGGATACGGCATCGGCAGTCAAGGCGAAGAGTACTGTTAAGCCTAAATACCAGATCAACGATGGTCAGGGCGGTGTATTACAGTGGACGGGTCGGGGTCGCACTCCCAAGCTGTTCCAAGCGTATTTCGATCAGGGCGGCAGCAAGGAAGATTGTCTGATCGCTGAGTAACCGTTCGCAGAGATAGTCTGACCATAAAAAAGGGTGCGCATTGCGCACCTTTTTTATGTACAGGATGTACGGTATGCCCCGAGAGCCATGGATGGCGGCAGGGGCGATGTATAGGATCACTGTGGGTTGGCGTTTTGTGGGTAGAAAGCAGTCCGACATGGGCCGAGGCCGTTGTCAGTTCCCGACAACAACGGCATACCTGCGTCCCTGCAGGCAATGGCGGCAGGGGCGATGTATAGGACCACTGTGGGTTGGCGTTTTGTGGGTAGAGAGCAGTCCGACAATGCAGGCAGGGAGTGATCGATGTCGGACTGAAGTCCGACCTACAGCCTAACCCACAAAAGAAATACCCATTCCTCCACCCTGTGGGTTGGCCCTTTGTGGGTAGCAGCGCGCCACACATGCCGATACTTGACCGAATTGTAGGCTGGGATGCAATCCCAGCAATGTTAGCTGGGATTGCATCCCAGCCTACGGACTGCGCACCTTTTTTTATGGCTGACTAGCAGGCCCACTGCTGGTATGATGCCGCGCTTATGATGATGCTCTGCTGTCTACTGCTAGGTGGCCAGGGTGTCCGTTTTATCTTTACAGGTGATCTAAATGACCGACGAAAAACTGCAAAAAGTGCTGGCCCGAGCAGGGATTGGGTCGCGCCGGGAGATGGAGCGCTGGATTGAGAGCGGGCGTGTTCTGGTCGGGGGCAAGGTTGCTACCTTGGGTGATCGTGTCGGTGCTGATGTTGAGCTGATGGTTGATGGTCGTCCTGTCAATCTTTCTAGGTCCGTCGCCTCCGAGGGTAGGGTCATTCTTTATAATAAGCCGGTGGGAGAGATCTGTACCCGTAACGATCCCGAAGGTCGCCCTACGGTGTTTGAAAAGTTGCCAAAGCTCAATGGCGGGCGTTGGATCTCTGTCGGACGGTTGGATATTAATACCAGCGGTCTGCTGCTGTTTACCACCGACGGTGAGCTGGCCAACAAGCTGATGCATCCGTCATCTCAGATTGACCGCGAATATGCGGTGCGGGTTCATGGTGAGGTGACTGAGGATATGGTTAAGCGGCTGCGTGAAGGCGTGTCGCTTGAGGATGGTATGGCTCGCTTCTCCGACGTGCAGCATTTTGATGGCGCGGGTAGTAACCAGTGGTATCACGTGACGCTGATGGAGGGGCGTAACAGGGAGGTACGACGTCTGTGGGAGTCTCAGGATGTCGAGGTAAGTAGGCTAAAGCGAGTGCGTTATGGCTGCATCTTTATACCCAAGCAGGTCTCTGCCGGACAGTGGGTTGAGCTAGGTCAGAAGGAACTCGATGATCTATGCGATATGGTCTCTTTGGAGCGACGCAAGGTGGTTCAGAAGACGGTTGAGCAGCATGTCTCAGACGGTCGAGCGCAGAAGAAAGCCCGGCCGCAGCGCTCTGCTGAGGGTGCGCGCGGGCGTCCACCGCGGCGCAGTTAAGTCGTGTAGAGGTCAGGAACGAATTCAAGCCCCCGCCATTGCGGGGGTTGTTGTTTCTGGGTCTTAAGCCTGGGCGTCGAGCGATTGGCCGTTAGTCTCTTTGCTGTCAGGGCCCATCAGATAGAGATAGAGGGGCATGATCTGCTCTGGGGTGGCGACCTCGCTAGGGTTTTCGGCAGGGTAGGCATGGGCGCGCATGTTGGTGCGGGTCGGGCCAGGGTTGATGGCGTTGACGCGGATGTTGGAGGTGTTTTCCAGTTCATCGGCAAGGACCTGCATCATTCCTTCGGTGGCAAATTTCGATACGGCGTACGCGCCCCAGTACGCGCTGCCTTTACGGCCTACGCCTGAACTGGTGAACACGACGGAGGCGTCATCGGATGCCATCAATAACGGCAGCATTGCTTGGGTTAGTAAAAACTGGGCATTGACGTTGACCTGCATTACCTGGTTCCAGACGCTGGGGTCGTAGTTGCTGATCGGGGTGCGATTTCCGAGCAGGCTGGCATTGTTAAGCAGGCCGTCAATATGACCGAACTCTTTTTCGATGGCTGCTGCGACCACGTCATAGTCATGAGGCGCGGCCCCTTCCAGGTTGATCGGAAAGATGGCGGGTTGTGGCCAGCCCGCCGCTTCGATCTGATCGTAGACTTCTTCGAGTTTTTTGACCGTCCGCCCGGCGAGGATGACGGTGGCGCCGTATCGGGCAAAGCTCAGCGCGGCCGCGCGGCCGATGCCAGCGCCGGCGCCAGTGATAAGGATGATGCGATTCTTTAGGAGCTCTTCCGGAGCGTTGTAATCAAACATGCGGGGATTCCGTTGTTATATGCTGATGTATATGGCTACCTGTAGTCGTCAGTGTGGTCTAGTCGCAGGCTTGAAGCCAGTCCAGGAGTTGCTGCGGATGCTCGATCTGTTGGTCGGCGTGCCAGTCGTCGGCCTGGTCGGTGTCTGCCAGATAGCCATAGAGTGCTGTGATCGTGGTCATTCCGGCATTGATGCCGGCCTCGATGTCGCGGCGGTGATCGCCCACGTAAAGGCATTGTTGGGGGTGGCGCCGGAGCTCGGCGCAGGCCTTGAGCAATCCTTCAGGATGGGGCTTGCCCTGAGTGACGTGCTCGGGGCAGATCAGGGTGCTGCAGCGGTTGGCGAGCTGTAGCTGTTGCAGCAGGGGGCGGCAGAAGTGCTCTGGCTTGTTGGTGACGATGCCCCAGGGGATTTGCTGTTGATCGAGCCATAGCAGGAGCCTGTCCATGCCGGCAAATAAGCGAGACTCTTGCGCGGGATTTTGCCGATAGCGTTCGAGAAACTGCGCTCGCAAGGATTCTGCCTGAGGGTCGCCAGCGTCGATATTGAAGGCGCTCTGGATCATGGCGGCGGCGCCGTTTGAAATCTGCTGCCTGACTTTGGTCTGGTCCAGTTCGGGCTGACGGCGTTCCGCGAGCATCTGGTTGAGCAGTCGGAAAAAATCGGGTGCGGTGTCGAGCAGCGTGCCGTCGAGGTCGAAGAGTACCGCTGCGGGCCTGGGTCTGCGCATGCTTAGTTCGGCTTACTTAGTTGCAGCAGGTAGTTGACGTCGACGTCGTGCGGATCGAGACGGTACTGCTTGCTGAGCAGGTTGTAGGTCAGGCCGCAGGTGACGCCAGATTCGAGGCCGGCATCCCGGCACCAGCGTGCGAGTTCGCTAGGTCGGATGAACTTGCTGTGGTCGTGCGTGCCCCTGGGGACCAGGTTAAGCAGATACTCGGCACCCACGATGGCGAACAGGTACGATTTAGCATTGCGGTTGAGTGTAGAGAAGAATAGCTGGCCGCCAGGTTTGGTCAGGCGTGCACAGGCGTGGACAACGGATGCGGGGTCGGGTACGTGCTCCAACATCTCCATGCAGGTGATGATGTCGAAACTTTCAGGTTGTTCGTTGGCGAGCTGTTCGACGGTGATCTGCTGATACGCTACCTTGATGCCGGACTCCAGGCCATGTAGTTTGGCGATTTTGAGGGGTGCCTCACCCATGTCGATGCCGGTGACCTCGGCGCCGCGAATCGACATAGATTCGGAGAGTATGCCGCCGCCGCAGCCGACATCGAGCACCCGCTTACCGGCCAGGGCCCCGTGCTGGTCAATAAAATTAACGCGCAGAGGGTTGATGTCGTGAAGGGGTTTGAATTCACTCTGTTTGTCCCACCAACGGGCGGCAAGGGCCTCGAATTTGGCGATCTCATCGGGGTCTACGTTGCTGCTGGGGTTGGCCTGTGGCTTGCTGCTGTCAGAGCTCATACGGGGTCCAGTCTTGATAGGAATCAGGAGACCGGAGATGTTACCACTGCCGCCGAGATCGTCACAGCTTTGAGATTGAGTTGGCAGTGAATTTACTACGCCTGTAGTCGAGGGATCGTGCTATGATTACACGCATTTTTTAGCGCGGCCGATGAGTATTTTGTTCGGCTCGGAACTGGTGGTAAGGCAGGCTCTGCAAGGGTCGCTGAACAAAGGATAACAGGTTTATATGGGTGAACTAGTCAAACAGATCCAGCCGATCAATATCGAGGACGAGCTGAAGAAGTCGTATCTGGATTACGCCATGAGTGTCATTGTCGGGCGCGCATTGCCTGATGTGCGGGACGGCCTCAAGCCGGTGCACCGGCGCGTCCTGTTCGCGATGCACGAGCTTAATAACGACTGGAATAAACCCTATAAAAAATCTGCCCGTGTGGTCGGTGATGTGATTGGTAAATACCATCCGCACGGCGATTCTGCGGTCTATGACACTATCGTTCGCATGGCGCAGACCTTCTCGATGCGGCATATGTTGGTTGATGGTCAGGGCAACTTCGGCTCGGTCGATGGTGACTCTGCCGCCGCCATGCGTTACACCGAAGTGCGGATGTCTAAAATCTCTCATGAGATCCTAGCTGACTTAGAAAAAGAGACCGTCGACTTCGTTCCTAACTACGATGGCACCGAGCAGATCCCTGCGGTGATGCCCACGCGCATACCTAACCTGCTGATTAACGGATCTTCCGGTATCGCGGTAGGGATGGCGACCAATATTCCGCCGCATAACCTGCGTGAAGTTGTTACGGGCACCATCGCCCTGATCGATAATCCTGATCTGGATATCGATCAATTGATGGAGTATATCCCAGGCCCCGACTTCCCGACGGCCGCGATCATCAACGGCCGTGCTGGAATCGTAGAGGCCTATCGTACCGGACGAGGCCGTATTTATCTGCGTGCTCGTTACCATGTTGAAGAAGATCCCAAGAATGGCAAACCCTCGATCATCGTCACCGAACTGCCCTATCAGGTGAACAAGGCGCGTCTGATCGAAAAGATCGCCGATCTGGTTAAAGAGAAAAAGCTCGAAGGGATCACTGAGCTGCGTGACGAGTCCGACAAGGATGGGATGCGGATCGTTATCGAGCTGCGCCGGGGTGATGTGCCTGAGGTTATGATTAACAACCTCTATGCCCATACGCAGATGGAAAATGTATTCGGTATCAACGTCGTGGCGTTGGTCGATGGTCAGCCTAAGACGCTTAATTTAAAGCAATTGCTGGAAGCTTTTGTGCGTCACCGGCGCGAAGTGGTTACCCGGCGGACCCTGTTTGAGTTGCGTAAAGCTCGCGAGCGGGGTCATGTTCTCGAAGGCCTGGCTGTCGCGCTGACCAATATCGACTCTGTTATCGAGTTGATCAAGCAGTCGACGACCTCGGCAGAAGCTAAGGAGCGTCTGGTCGAGACCCGTTGGCAGCTGGGTGACGTTTCGGCGATGCTGGAGCGTGCCGGTGCTGATGCCTGCCGCCCGGATGAACTGCCCGCTCAGTACGGCATGGTCGATGGTCATTACCAGCTTTCGCCGGTTCAGGCGCAGGCGATCCTGGATCTCAAGCTGCACCGTCTGACCGGAATGGAGCAGGACAAACTGATCGACGAGTATAAGCAACTGCTTGATACTATAGCCGAGCTGCTGCTTATCCTGGCTAGCACTGAGCGCCTGATGGAGGTGATCCGTGAAGAGCTTGAGGCGATTATCGCCGAGTATGGCGATGACCGGCGCTCCGAAATTATGGCGTCGCGACGCGATCTGACGATCGCCGACCTGATAACCGAAGAAGATATGGTGGTCACCATCTCTCACGGTGGCTATGCCAAGACTCAGCCGCTGGATTCCTACCAGGCTCAGCGCCGCGGAGGGCGTGGAAAGTCGGCGTCCGGCATTAAAGACGAGGACTTTATTGCCCATCTGCTGGTGGCCAATACGCACGACACTATTCTCTGTTTTACCAGTAGGGGCAAGGTTTACTGGCTTAAAGTGTTTGAGATTCCGACCGCAAGCCGTACCTCCAGGGGTCGGCCCATGGTCAATATCCTGCCGCTGGAAGAAGGCGAGCACATCAGTACTATCCTGCCGGTTAACGAATATACCGAAGATTGGTTTGTGTTTATGGCCACCGCCTTCGGCACGGTTAAGAAGACCTCGCTGACCAGCTTCGCTCGGCCTCGCAGCAGCGGCTTGATCGCGCTGGGCCTGGATGAGGGGGATACCCTGATCGGTGCGGCTATCACCAACGGCGAGCAGGAAGTGATGTTGTTCAGTGACGCTGGCAAGGCGGTGCGCTTTAAAGAGGAGTTGATCCGTCCGTTGAGCCGTCAGGCGCGGGGTGTCAGAGGTATCACCCTAGAGGATGATGCGCGGGTGATCGCGTTGATTATTCCTGAAGAGGGGGGTCGAATTCTGACCGCCAGCGTTAAGGGCTACGGCAAGATGACCCTGCTTGAAGACTTCCCCACGAAGGGGCGCGGTGGTAAGGGGGTGATCGCGATGACCCTGTCAGAGCGTAATGGTCAGCTGGTCGGCGTGGAACAGGTATTCGAAGGCGATGAGGTGATTCTGATCTCGGACCAGGGCACTCTGGTGCGTACTCGTACAGACGAAATTACCGTGCAGAGCCGTAATACGCAGGGTGTGACTCTGATTCGAGTGGCTGCTGATGAGAAGTTGGTCGGTACCGCACGCGTTAAAGAGCCCCTGGACGAGGAGGTTAATGTTGTTGATGTTGATGAAGCTGCCGATGCCTTAGCTGATGCCGTAACAACGGTGACAGCCGCCGATGAGGATGTTGTCGGTAGTACTGATGCAGACACCGTCGAGAGCACTAAAGATGACTAAGCTTGACCAGAAGCTCGCACTGCTGCGTGATGAGATTGATGCGGTCGATCAGCAGATCCTGGTGTTGATTAGCCAGCGTGCCCGCTGCGCACAGCGGGTGGCAGAGGCGAAGCAGACCTACTCGGACACCGAGCAGTCTGCCGTCTTTTACCGTCCTGAGCGTGAGGCTCAGGTACTGCGTCGCGTCATGGAGTGTAATCCGGGTCCGCTGGCGGGTGAGGAGGTGGCGCGCGTGTTTCGCCAGATCATGTCCTCCTGTCTGGCGCTGGAACAGCCGATGCAGATCGCCTTTCTCGGTCCTGAGGGCACCTTTACTCAGGCTGCGGCCTTTAAGCATTTTGGCAGTTCAGTGAAGAGCATGCCTCTGGCGTCGATCGATGAGGTGTTCCGCGAGGTAGAGTCTCAGGCGGCTCACTACGGTGTGGTTCCTATCGAGAATTCGACTGAAGGTATGGTGCATCACACCCTGGATATGTTCCGGCAGTCCGATCTGAAGATCTGTGGTGAAGTCGAGTTGCGGATTCATCAGCATCTGTTGGCCGCCGAAGGGGTGGATCTGGATGCGGTCACCAAGATCTATTCTCATCAGCAATCGTTGGCCCAGTGTCGGCGTTGGCTCGATGCCCGTTATCCGACCGTCGAACGGGTCGCGGTGAGTAGTAATGCAGAGGCCGCACGACGTGCTGCTGCTGAAAAAGATCAAAACGTCGTGGCGATCGCAGGAGAGATGGCCGCTGAACTCTATCAGCTGAGAATGGTCGCCGAGACGATCGAAGATCAACCCGATAATACCACCCGATTTCTTATTATCGGCCATCAGCTGAGCGGTCCGAGCGGTAAAGACAAGACTTCGATGCTGATCTCGGCCCGTAATAAGCCTGGCGCCCTCTACCATCTTCTTGAACCCTTTCATCGTCAGGGCATCAGTCTGACCCGTCTGGAGACTCGGCCATCGGGGACCGCGACCTGGGGCTACATCTTCTATATCGATTGTGAGGGGCACTTCAAGGATGAGCCGATTCAAGCGGTTATGAAAGAGCTTGCCGACGAAGCCCTAGAGTTGAAGCTGTTAGGATCATACCCACGAGCAGTGCTGTAATGGCTCGTTTTTACCGATAAATTAAGGAATTAAACGTGAGTTGTCACTATCAGGCGTCGACCGCTTCTGGTGTTTCGAGTCTTGGCTTGACGTTGGGCGTTAAGCGCGGTCTAGCGCGCGGGGCACAGACTTGGTGAGCCCGGTGGTTGATCGTCTCCTAGTTATAGGTCTGGGGCTGATCGGAGGTTCGTTTGCGCTAGGGCTTAAGCAGCGGGGTGGCTGCGGCACTGTTGTCGGTTATGACCTGAACCGCAAGGAGCTGGACGAAGGTTTGCGGCTGGGCGTGATCGATGAGATTGGCGAGGATCTGCGGTCGGCTGTAGAGCAGGCTGATGTCGTGATGCTATCGGTTCCGGTCAAGGTAATGGAGCACGTTATGACGACGATCAGTCCCTGGCTCAGGCCCCATACGGTGATTACCGATGTGGGTAGTGCTAAGGGTAGCGTTGTCGCGGCAGCCCGGCAGGTGTTTGGTGAGGTGCCGCCGATGTTCGTTCCGGGGCACCCCATCGCCGGTTCCGAAAAAAGCGGCGTGAGTGCCTCCAAATCCGATCTTTTCGAGCACCATAAGGTGATTTTGACCCCCCTGGCCGAAACGGATCGTTATGCCTTGCGTAGGGTGCATGAGTTGTGGAGTAGTCTGGGTGCCGAAGTGCACCATATGGAGGTGCGCCGCCACGACGAGGTCCTGGCCGCTACCAGTCATCTGCCACATCTGCTGGCTTTTTCACTGGTGGATACCCTGGCCAATGACCGCGAGAATCGAGATATTTTTCGCTATGCGGCAGGTGGCTTTCGTGATTTCACTCGCATCGCTGCGAGTGATCCCAGGATGTGGCACGATATATTTTTAGCCAATCGGGATGCGACCCTCAAGGTGCTCGACGAGTTTACTGCCGGGGTTGCGCGATTGCGCCTAGCGATCGACCAGGCTGATAGCGATGCGTTGCTAGGCGTTTTTACCCGCGCCAAGTCAGCACGTGATCATTTTACTAAAATTCTATCCGGAACAGCGTATTCATTACCCATGAGCGAAAATGTAATTTTTAAGGTTCAGCCCGGTGGACGGGTTCAGGGCCAGATCCGGGTTGCCGGAGACAAGTCGATCTCGCATCGTTCTATCATGCTCGGTGCATTATCTGAAGGAATTACCGAGGTCGAAGGTTTTCTTGAAGGTGAGGATGCGCTGGCGACACTGCAAGCCTTTAGAGATATGGGGGTT
The DNA here is from genome assembly GCA_047622605.1 of Motiliproteus sp. GTDB lineage: Bacteria > Pseudomonadota > Gammaproteobacteria > Pseudomonadales > Balneatricaceae > Motiliproteus. The sequence goes on from JBLHND010000016.1 coordinate 20,857, forward strand.
GTGATCGAAGGTCCGACCCAGGGTCGGGTGCGTATTCACGGGGTCGGCATGCGTGGGCTTAAGCCTGCAGTAGGGCCGCTCTATATGGGCAACTCCGGGACGGCGATGCGTTTGTTTTCCGGATTGCTTGCAGGCCAGGCCTTCGGTAGTGAATTAATCGGGGATGAATCTCTGAATAAACGGCCGATGGAGCGGGTGGCCAAGCCGCTACGATTAATGGGTGCTGAGATAGCTACTGCTGAAAATGGCTGTCCGCCGATTACGATCAGCGGCGGTCAGGCCTTGCGTGGGATCGATTATCCCATGCCCATGGCCAGTGCGCAGGTTAAGTCCTGTGTGCTCTTAGCGGGACTCTATGCGCAAGGAGAAACGCGGGTGACAGAGCCTGCGCCGACCCGGGATCATACTGAGCGGATGTTGACGGGCTTTGGTTATCCGGTCACTCGAGAAGGTTCTACAGCCTGTCTCGTGGGTGGTGGAAAAATGAGTGCGACCCATATAGATGTTCCAGCAGATATATCCTCGGCCGCTTTTTTTATGGTGGCAGGTTCCATAGCTCCTGGCTCAGATCTGTTGTTGGAGCACGTGGGGGTCAATCCGACTCGGATCGGGGTGATCAATATTCTTAGAGCCATGGGTGCGGATCTAACCCTGAGTAATGAACGTGAGATCGGCGGGGAACCTGTCGCTGATATCCGGGTTCGCTATGCGCCGCTCAAAGGGATACATATTCCTGAGGATCAGGTGCCGCTGGCGATCGATGAGTTTCCGGCGCTATTTATAGCAGCAGCCTGTGCCGAGGGCACTACGGTATTGACGGGCGCCGAAGAATTACGCGTTAAAGAGAGCGACAGGATTCAGGCCATGGTCGAGGGTCTCAGCCTGTTGGGCGTGGCTATCGAAGGAACGCCTGATGGTGCGGTGATTCAGGGTGGGCCCATCCAGGGTGGGCGCGTGGATAGTCTGGGTGATCATCGTATCGCGATGTCTTTTGCTATTGCGGCTCTGCGCGCAGACGCTGAGATCGTGATAGATGGCTGCGCCAATGTGGCGACCTCTTTCCCTAATTTCGTAGAGCTCGGCAAACAGGTTGGCTTGGGTATTCGAGTAGAGTCTCTATGATGGATCAGAGCGTTCCCTTTATTATCACGATTGATGGCCCTAGTGGTTCCGGCAAAGGCACCATCGCTAAGCGTTTGGCGGCTGACTATGGCTTGAAGTTACTCGATAGCGGTGCGTTATATCGGGTGCTGGGCTTGGCTGCGCATCGGCATGCTGTCGAGTTGACCGATGAAGCAGCCCTCGAGGTGTTGGCCGGCTCTTTAGATGTCCGGTTTGATGTGGCGGCCCACAATGATGGCGTACAGGTCATTCTGGAGGGTGATGACGTCAGCCGGGAGATTCGTACCGAAGACGCAGGGGCTGTTGCTTCGATTGTGGCGGCTATAGCACCCGTCCGGTCGGCCTTGTTGCAGCGCCAGCGTGATTTTGCTCAGATTCCAGGGCTTGTGGCTGATGGTCGGGATATGGGGACGGTAGTGTTTCCCCTCGCTCAGGTTAAGGTTTTTTTAACGGCGAGTGCTCAGGAGCGTGCGCGTAGGCGTTGTGAGCAATTGGTTGCTAAGGGTTTTGATGCTAATCTCAAGAACATACTCGACGATGTTCAGGCGCGAGATGCTCGAGATACGCAGCGCTCAGCCTCGCCACTCAAGCCTGCAGAGGATGCGTGCGTCTTGGATTGCACCGACTTAAGTGTCGAGCAGGTAGTAGAGAGAATACGAAAGTTGATTACAAAAGGTCTGGCTGGCTGAATTATGAATCAGGATTAGGTTGAACGTTAAATCAGCGTCTATACTCTTGTAGTTATTCGGTTCCGGTGCTATTTCTGTTAAGAATCAAATGTATTGGTGCTGTATAGTTCAGTAGATTAAGTTTGGTCGTGTGTCTCGACCAGGATGTTAGGCCGTCACGAGAACAGTATAGCGGCCCTGAGGGGCTCGGTATGGTCTTCAAGCAGGCATCTAGAGCGAGTAACTGCGCTCAGTAAGAGGAAAATTATGACAAAGTCCGAATTGATTGAACGCCTGATTAACAGGCATGAGCATCTGTCTGTTAAGGATGTGGAGTTAGCGATAAAAACCATGCTGGATCATATGAGTGATTCTCTTTCCCATGGAGAGCGGATAGAGATAAGAGGTTTTGGTAGTTTCTCGCTTCATTATCGTGCCCCAAGGATAGGACGCAACCCTAAGACGGGCGAATCCGTGGAGTTGGATGCCAAGCATGTACCGCACTTTAAACCCGGAAAAGAGTTGCGTGAACAGGTTAATGAGAGCTTGAAACGCTTCTCTTAATAAGGGCTCTGCAGAGAAGAGGGAGTCGTCTGTGCGAATTCTGAAAATTTTATTTATAGTCATAGTTGCGATGGCGATGCTGCTAGCGGGCGTGCTGCTGACGGTCAATAATCAGCAGCAGGTGGCCATCGACCTGGTGTTTGTTCAGTTACCCGCCGCGAGTGTGTCGCGTTGGTTGGTGCTCAGCTTTCTTTCGGGCGTGATTCTTAGCCTGGTTGTCGGCGGTGTCGCCTTGGTTTTGATGAAGGCTCGATTGCGTCACGCGCGTCGGGCTGCAAGCCATGCCGAAAAAGAACTGGATAAGCTAAAAACGCTGCATCTCAATTCGTCACACTGAAACCTCGAAGTCTCTCTCCTCGGGCTCTGTCGCTAGGATCGGCCACGGCTGTTAGGTCATACCCTGGCGCTGGATTTGGTGGCTGGGTAGAGAGCAGCGTGCCCCGTCACTTATAAAACCGTTCCTGATGCGGCTTGATGCTCAGCACTTCTGGTGTTGTAGTAGCCCTCAGCGTTTAATCGACAATTAATCATGGCGGCTGGCTCAGGTTTTTCCTCGGCATGCCGTCTGAAGCGTCATCGCTTCTGTTTCCGATGTGGAGTGCGTATGTCAAAACAGCCCCGGGGATCCTCTCGACTTATAGTGGCGCTAGATTATCCGTCTATGGAGCAGGCGCTTGCGATGGCATCGCAGCTTGATCCTACGTTATGTAGGGTCAAGGTAGGTAAGGAGCTCTTTACCCGCGCAGGTCCTGCTGTGGTCGACGCGCTTCACCGGCAGGGATTCGAGGTGTTTTTGGATCTCAAGTTTCATGATATCCCTAATACTACCGCCAAGGCTGTCGTTGCAGCGGCGGAGATGGGCGTCTGGATGGTCAATGTGCATGCCTCCGGAGGCCGTAAAATGATGGAAACGGCCAGAAATGAACTGGATAAGGTCGTCGGGTCCAAGCCTTTGTTGATCGCAGTGACGGTGCTTACCAGCATGCTGGCTGAGGATCTTCAGCAGCTGGGTGTGCAGCAAAATCCACAACAACAGGTTCAGCGGTTGGCGTTGCTGGCTCAGGAAAGTGGCATGGATGGGGTGGTGTGCTCGGCTCAGGAGGCTCGGCTGTTGAAGCGTCAGTTGGGGGCTGTTTTTCAGTTGGTGACCCCGGGTATTCGACCTCAGGGTGCTGATGAGGGTGATCAGCAGCGCATCATGACTCCTGCGCAGGCGATACGGGCAGGCAGTGATTATCTGGTGTTGGGGCGGCCTATTACTCAGGCCGCCGAGCCGCTTGTTGCCTTGCAGGGTATCTTGGCGGAGCTAGAGAATATGACCTAAACTGTCGATTCATCCATGATGGATGAGCATCATTTTTTGCACAGGGAGTGTGATTATGAGTCAAGGTATTAGAGTCGGATTGCTAGGCTTGTTGATGGGGTTTTCGTTGCAGGCCATGGCTGCGATTGATATTAACCAGGCATCGGCAGAGCAGATGGCAGAGGGGCTGAGTGGAGTCGGCATGGTGAAGGCACAGGAGATCGTGCGCTATCGGGAGCAGCATGGACCGTTTCAGTCGGTCAATCAGCTATCGGCCGTCAAGGGCGTCGGGGAGGGGTTGATAGGGCGTAATCGTGCCGTACTCGAAGCCTCTCTGCCAGAGTCTCCAGCAAAGAAGTAATGATTTGTTGAGGGTTTGTCTGCTGTGAATGTTTTATAAACGAGGCTCCAGATGGCCTCGTTTTTGTTGTTAGGAATGCGTTCATCCCTCACTCATGCTATCGTACTTGGCTTGTAGTGACCTGTTTGGGGTTTGATGTTCTAAGCGCTGTTTGATTTCGAGGTATCTCGGCGTATAGCCTATGTCTTCATACACTGGCTCTCCCTCTTCCATTCTTATAATTCTATTACCTTGAACATAGGGCATTTTTTGCTCTACTTCTTTTATTGAACAGCTGACTAGATTGGCTATGATGTCGTTAAGAGGGAGCTGGTACAGCTCAGCCAGAGCTTCAATTTTGCGCACATCGTCCTTGTCGATGGCAACTTGGTAGCCGACCCTCGGTAGGTGCTTAGTGGTGTGTTGCTGCCAGGCTAGAAGCATATTGCTGATGGGGCTTTTGGGCATAACTAACCCCCCACACTGGGATTGTTGGTCTCATAAGTAGTCTAGACGAGTTTGAATCGAGCGTTTTGTTAATCTAGCGCTGTTATAGCGCATGCCAGACCATTATAATTAGATGTTTTATACTTAAACTATTGGTGAATTTACATGGCAATTGAACGTACCCTTTCCATTATCAAGCCCGATGCTGTCGCTAAGAACGTTATTGGTAAGATCTATAGCCGTTTTGAAACAAACGGTTTGAAGGTTGTCGAGGCGAAGATGCTGACGCTGAGTCGCGAGCTGGCAGAAGGGTTTTATGCTGAGCATAAAGGCCGTCCGTTTTTTGAGGCGCTAGTCACTTTTATGATGTCCGGTCCGGTGATGGTTCAGGCGTTGGAAGGCGAAAATGCGATTCTTAAGAACCGTGACCTGATGGGAGCGACTAATCCTAAGGACGCGGCGGCTGGCACTATTCGTGCTGATTTTGCTGAATCTATCGATGCGAACGCGGTACACGGATCTGATTCTTCAGATTCTGCTGCACGTGAGATAGCATACTTTTTCGGCGGCTAGTAGCGCCTTGGTGCACGGAAGATCGCTTCCGTGCACTGTTTCACCCTTTACCGAGATTTTCGTGCCATGACACAAGCGCCTGAAAAAACGCCTGAAAAAATTAATTTGCTGGGCCTGTCGAAAAACAAGATGGAGCTGTTTTTCGAGAGTATCGGCGAGAAAAAATTCCGCGCGACTCAGGTGATTAAGTGGATTCATCAAAACGGTGCCAGCAGCTTTGATGAGATGAGTAACGTGAGTAAAGCGTTGCGGCAAAAATTGAACGAAATCGCTGAAATTCGTCCGCCCGAGATTGTCTCTGAGGAGATCTCTAAGGACGGTACCAGAAAGTGGGTGCTGCGCGTCGATGGCGGCAGTTCGATGGAGGCCGTCTTGATTCCGGACGGCAAGCGCCGAACGCTCTGCGTTTCGTCTCAGGTAGGTTGCTCACTCAACTGCAGTTTTTGTTCGACCGGCAAGCAAGGTTTCAATCGTAATCTGACTACCGCAGAGATTATTGGTCAGGTTCGAATAGCTATATTATCCTATGGCGCTGTTGATACGACGGAGGATCAGCGCCGAGTGACCAATGTGGTAATGATGGGTATGGGCGAGCCGCTGATGAACTTCGGGCCTGTTGTCGATGCGATGTCGCTGATGATGGAGGATAACGCCTATGGGCTCTCGAAGCGTCGCGTGACACTAAGCACCGCGGGATTAGTTCCTGGCATAGATCGCTTGGCCGAGGTGACCGACGTATCGTTGGCTATATCCTTGCATGCGCCTAATGATGCGTTGCGCAGCGAGTTGGTGCCTCTGAATAAACGTTATCCGATAGCCGAGGTGCTGGCCGCGGGTAGGCGTTATCTTGCCAGCTGTAATGATAAGCGGGTCGTCACTATTGAGTATACGCTGATGCGCGGCGTTAATGATCTGCCGGAACATGCTCATGAGTTGGTGCAGGTGCTTAAGTCGTTCCCGTGCAAGCTGAACCTAATTCCGTTTAATCCGTTTCCAAATTCTGGATATCTACGCCCGCATCGGGAAGTGATCGAACGCTTCAAAGAGATTACGACCTATTCGGGTCTGATTACGACGGTCCGTAGCACGCGTGGGGAAGATATCGATGCCGCCTGTGGGCAACTGGTCGGACAGGTTGAAGATCGTACAAGGCGTAGTCAAAAATTAATTCCTATCGTGCAAGATGTTGCCGCTAAGAGCGCGTAGGAGTATTTGTGACGTTTCCCATGCTCATCGCTGTTACGTTGTTGCTGGCGGGCTGCGCAACCCAGGATAGTTCTAAATACCAGCAGAAGACGGAACCTGAACGGGTTCAGGCATGGAATAATCTAGCCAGTGAATATATTCGCTTAGGGCAGTATGAAAATGCTAAGCGACCGTTGCAGCAGGCCCTGGAGATAGACACCAAGGCCGCCGTATCGCTTATGCTGATGGCGCTTGTTTTTCAGAGCCAGGAGGAGTACGTCACTGCGGATGAGTTCTACAGGAAAGCATTGGCCATCGCCCCTGAAGACTCGATGATAAATAATAACTACGGCGCGTTTTTGCTCAATACTCAGCGGTACACTCAAGCCTGCTCATACTTGGAAAAGGCAGCCAATGATCCTTTTTACGTTCAGCGTATCTGGGCGCTGGAGAATTTAGCGAGTTGCTATAACCGCAACTCAGAAACGGGCAAGGCGGAACAGGTGTACCTCCAGCTACTGCGCCATAGTCCTAACTCTGCCGGCGCGTTGGTCGAGTTGGGATCGATTGAATATGGGCGCCAAGCTTATGGAAAATCATCGGGTTATTTCGAACGCTTCTCATCGTTGTTGCGTTTGCATCAGGCCGAGCATAGGCCTAAGAGTCTTTATTTGGGCCTCTTGTTAGCCCGTCAGTACAACGATCCCGGCAAAGCGGCAACCTATGCGCTACTGCTTAAAAATCTATACCCTGACTCTATTGAGTATCAGCGTTATAAGGAAGCACGTTAGTGTCGAAATCACAGCATTCAGATACGGTGGTTGATGCAGTCGAAAGTCTTTTGCCCGGGCAGGTCCTGCAGCAAGCTCGAGAACAACAAGGCATTTCACTGGATCAGGTATCAGATCGCATTAAGGTTTCGGTTACTCAGCTTATTGCGCTAGAGCAGGGTGACATGGACCGGCTTCCAGGCCCTGCCTTTGCACGCGGTTATGTACGTAATTATGGCCGTTTTTTGGGATTGGATGCAGATGTGCTCGTTAATGATTTCAACGTGCGCTATAGCGGTGGTATTCAGCGGTCAGTGAAATCGATCAACAGGGTTAAGCCCCAGGCCCATCTGGGTGATCCTATGATTCGAGTGTCGGTCATCCTGTTTGTGATGATTATTCTGGGTTCGAGTGTCTGGTGGTGGCAAACCCAGATGGGAGAAACGACATCGTTGGTCGGCGCTTTGTCGGCGGTATCCTCTGCGCTGGTTAAACCCGATGAGGTTGATGTCTCCGAAGAGATCCTTGCGGATGCTGAGAATCCACTTATTGTTGATGAACCGGTCGTTAGGTTTCAAGAGGCCGATCCTATAGATGGGGAAGCCGAGCCCGATGCTTCTGCTAAAACGGCTAATCTGCAGGAAGCTGAAGCGGGTACGACTCCCGAGTTGACGACTCCTGATTTGACGGGAAGGGCTACGGCAGAGGCTTTGCCGGTAGTTCAGGATGCTGACGAGGTGCAAGCGATTGGCTCGGCCGTGCTGGTGATGCGTTTTAATAGCGAATGCTGGGTCAGTATTAAAGATTCTAACGGCGAGGTTATTTTTGCCAGCCTTATGCAGGATGGCAATACGCTTGAGCGTAATCTGGATGCGCTCCCTGCCGATCTTTTGATAGGTCAGGTCGGTGCGGTGGTTGAGTCTCGGTTCCGTGGTCAGCCGTTAGATCTTGCGCCCCATAGTAAGCAAGGTATTGCCCGGTTAACGCTGAAATAATTCTTAAGTCCCCTTTCTCCTTCCTTTCCCCTCCTATTAGGATCTATACAGTGGCAAAAATTCAAGCCATCCGTGGCATGAACGATATACTTCCCGACCAGTCACCGCTGTGGCGATATCTTGAAGGTACCGTCGAACGAGTGCTGAGCCAGTATGCGTACAGTGAGATTCGACTGCCGATTGTCGAAAAGACTGAGTTGTTTAAACGCTCTATCGGCGAGGTCACCGATATCGTCGAGAAGGAGATGTATACCTTCAATGATCGTAACGATGAAAGTCTGACCCTGCGTCCTGAGGGAACGGCGGGCTGTGTCCGTGCAGGTGAAGAACATGGCTTACTGTTTAATCAGGTGCAGCGGCTTTGGTACAAAGGGCCGATGTTTCGCTATGAGAAACCTCAAAAGGGTCGTTACCGTCAGTTTCATCAGATCGGAGTGGAAACCTTCGGCATGGCGGGTGCTGATAGTGATGCCGAAGTCATCATGCTTTCTGTGCGGTTATGGAAAGAACTGGGATTGTTGGAGCACGTCACCCTGCAGCTCAATTCGCTAGGAAGTAATGAAGCACGAGCCAGGTATCGCGATGCGCTAATACGCTATCTTGATGCCCACCATGATCAGCTGGACGATGATTCTAAGCGCAGGGTTAAGACCAATCCGTTGCGAGTACTCGATTCTAAAGAGCCGCTAACGCAGCAGTTGCTGGTAGGGGCTCCGGTTTTAACCGATTACCTGGATGAAGAATCACGACTGCATTTTACCGAACTACGGCAGATTCTCGATGCCGCAGGGGTTAAGTACGAGATCAATCCGCGTCTGGTGCGTGGGTTAGATTATTACTGCAAGACAGTGTTTGAATGGGTGACGAGTCGTTTGGGGGCACAGGGCACCGTGTGTGCCGGTGGACGCTATGATGGCCTGGTAAAAGAGTTGGGTGGCCGCCAGACACCGGCAGTCGGCTTCGCTATGGGAATTGAGCGCCTGGTGTTGCTGTTGGAAGCGCTGGATCTAGTGCCGGCAGAGTTGCGTCGTCCGTTAGACCTTTATCTGGCGGCCGAGAGCAAGGGGTTACAGCCACAGGTCATTCAGTTGGCTGAGCAGTTGCGTGATGCGGTGCCTGGGTTGCGTCTGATGAGTCATTGCAGTGGCCTCAAGAATGTTAATAATAAGGCCAGACAGACAGGGGCTCCTTGGATTGTATTGCTGTCAGAGTCCGATGGCAGGCAACAGCTGAGGGTTTGGGAGAATGCTCAGCCTTTGGACGGCTTGTCCTCGGAAGCGCTGGTGGAGCTATTGCGGGCGCGTTTTTGAGCGCTCTGATACATAATAATTTGACTTTTTAAGGAGTCAGCAGTGTCTGAAATGAGAACAGAAGAAGAGCAGATCGACGCGATTAAAAACTGGTGGAAGGACAACGGTCGTTCTACGGTTATCGGTGTTGTCATTGCGGCGGCGGCGGTTTTTGGCTGGAAAGGGTGGCAAGATTTTGAGCGCGAAACGGCCGAAGCCGCCTCTGTCCTCTATCAAACGCTGGTCCAGCAATCACAGGTGCAGCCGGGACAGGTCCTGTCACCAGAGCGGCGCAAGAGCGCGTCATACATCGCTAATCAGTTAAAAGCTGATTATGACGGCTCAAACTATGCCCAGTACGCCTCTTTGTGGCTTGCCAAGCACGCCGTAGATCAGGGGTTGCTGGATCAGGCTCGCACCGAGTTAGAATGGTTGTTGACGCAAGATACCCCGAAGGCCATCGGTCAGATTGCTCGTTTCCGGCTAGCGCAAATCATGCTGGTATCGGGTCAGGCTCAAGAAGCGCTTGGACAATTAGGTGAGAAGCCAGAATCTGGTTTTGAAGCGGCCTATCATGAGCTCAGGGGCGACCTGTTGCTGGCGCTTGGGCGTGCGGATGAGGCACGCGCAGCGTATATGGCAGGGGTGTCTGCGAACGATGCTAATGCTCGTCCGGTGGTCGCGATGAAGCTAGATGATCTCGCTGCTCAGGGTGTTAACTAATGCTACGATTAATGCGTCTTTTACCGCTGTTGCTAGTCCTGGTGATGAGTGGCTGTGGTCTCTGGAGTACAGACCAAGAGATTCAGCCTGCAGAATTGGAAGAGATCTCGGCCGAGTATGAACTGAAAAAACTCTGGTCTGCCCAGATAGGTGATGGCCTCGGAGCTAAGTACCAGCAGTTAACGCCTCAGGTGTTAGCCAGTCGTATTTTTGCGGTTGACCACCAGGGCTCGGTGTACGCGCTCGAACGTTCGACCGGAGAGCTTGTTTGGCACCAACAGTTAGGCCTGCCCGTGAGTGGTGGCGTTGGTGTAGGTTCAGGTCGAGTTGTCATCACCAGTTTTGATGGTCAGGTCGTGGCGCTGAGTGCGCTGGACGGCGCTGAGGTGTGGCGCGGACAGCTGACCAGTGAAGCGGTAGCTCCCGCTCAACTAGCTTCAGGCTTGGCGCTGATACAGACAATCGATGGGCGCTTGTCGGCACTGGATGCTCAGACGGGTGAGTTGCGTTGGAGTTATTCTGCACAGGAGCCAGTACTGACGCTCCGTGGGACCAGTACTCCTTTGCTCGTTGATGACGTTGTGTATGCGGGATTTTCCAGCGGCAAAGTTGTGGCGTTTGCCCTGAAAACGGGTGAGGTCATCTGGGAGTCGCGGGTCGCGAGCTCGCAGGGCCGTACCGAGCTTGAGCGTATGGTTGATGTTGATGGGTCTATGACCTATGCCAATGGCTGGCTCTATGCGGGGAGCTATCAAGGCCGAGTGAGTGCTATAGGGGTGGCTGATGGGCGCAGTATATGGAACGAGCCTCTATCAAGTTACCGATCATTGGTACAGAATGCGCAACTTCTTTTCGCGGTGAACAATGAAGGAGCGGTCATCGCTTTTGATAAGCAAACAGGTTCTGAGCAATGGAAGCAGCCAGCGCTTTATTATCGGCAGCTCAGTTCTCCTGCCGTTGTCGGTGGGGTCTTAGCCGTCGGCGATTATCAGGGATATATCCACCTTATCGATCCTGTGGATGGCTATTTTGTGGGTCGTTATTCAGCGGGCTCCTCGCCTATCGTCGCTGCTCCTTTGAGCGAGGACGGCGTACTTTACACCCTGAGTGATAACGGTCGACTCTCGGCCCTGGTTTTGCAGAAAAACTAAGCTCTATTCGAATCCTTTTTTGTAGAGTGCCTCGGCACTGTTGTTTAATTTTGTAGGTATACATCATGACCCCAGTTATCGCCCTAGTCGGGCGGCCCAATGTTGGCAAGTCAACACTATTTAACCAGTTGACAAGGTCGCGTGATGCATTGGTTGCCGACTACTCAGGGTTAACCCGTGATCGTAAATACGGCCGGGGAAGCCTCCTTGAGCGTGACTTTATGGTCATAGACACTGGGGGCATCAGCGGTGCTGAAGAGGGTATCGACTCTAAGATGGCGGAGCAGTCTTTGCTTGCCATTGATGAGGCCGATTTCGTTGTTTTTCTGGTCGATGGTCGTGCAGGATTGCATCCTGCGGATGCGATGATCGCTAAGCATTTACGGCATACTCACAAGCCCTATCATCTGGTCGTCAATAAAACCGATGGCACGGACCCTGATATCGCCGTTGCAGATTTCTATTCCCTCGGTTTGGGCGAAGCCTTACCCATAGCCGCATCTCATGGGCGGGGTGTGCTCAGTCTGCTTGAGAAAGTGCTTGCCCATTTTCCAGTTGATGAAGAGGTCTTGTCAGAGGAGGCCGATGAGCGCGGCATCAGGATAGCTATCATAGGTCGTCCTAACGTGGGCAAGTCCACGCTTGTCAATCAGCTGTTGGGCGAAGACCGGGTAGTGGTGTTTGATCAGCCAGGGACGACCAGAGACAGTATCTATATCCCTTACGTCCGCAAGGAAGGGGAAGAAGACGTCCCTTATACTCTGATCGATACGGCGGGGGTGCGGCGGCGTAAGAATATTAAAGAGGCGATTGAAAAATTTTCTATTGTCAAAGCGTTGCAGGCGATTAAGGATGCCCATGTTGTCGTCGCGGTAATAGACGCGCATGAGGGACTCACCGAGCAAGATCTGCATATGCTGGGGTTTGCGCTTGAAGAGGGGCGAGCGTTGGTGATAGCCGTCAATAAGTGGGATGGGATGACCGGTGACGCTAAAGAGGAAGTTAAACGGCAGATTGACAGGAAGCTGATATTCGCTGACTTCGCTAATATTCACTTTATCTCGGCGTTACACGGCTCAGGTGTTGGTAACCTGTATGAGTCCATCAATGAGGCCTATCAGTCGGCCATGGCAAAGTTCTCAACCAATATGCTGACGACCTTGCTGGCTGATGTGGTTGCAGATCATCAGCCTCCTATGGTGAATGGCCGGCGGATTAAGTTGAGATACGCCCACCAGGGGGGCTCTAATCCGCCGTTGTTTGTTGTCCACGGTAATCAGACCGACAACTTGACGGAAGACTATAAGCGCTACCTGAAAAACAAATTTATTAAGATATTAAAGATCAAGGGTAGTCCGGTACGGTTCAGCTTCAAGTCGGGTAAAAACCCCTATGAAGGATTCAAGGTTGAGCTGACACGTCGACAGGTGCAGAAAAAAGGTCGCATGGCCTTGTTTATTAAGAAGTCTAAAAAGAAAAACAAAAGGAAATAGATTGTCTGGGTGTGTCATCACGGCTTTTTAGTTCTCTCTTAAGAAAAATCAATAAAAGTCGTTGACGGCAGCACTGGGGTCTGTAGAATGCGCCCCTCGTTAACGCCAAGGCGCAAACGAAGTCGGTTTCCAGGAGATGTTTTAACAACTTCAGGAGCTGTTTTTTGAAGCAGATCGGTAACCTCAACGGGTTACATTGAACTTCGAAAAACAACGTTAAATAAGACGTTGACTACCCGGAGTTAGGATGTATAATTCGCTCCTCGCTTGAGAGCAGCTTCCTAGAGTGAAGCGCTTCAAAGCACCGCTCTTTAACAAATCG
>JBLHND010000017.1:0-33459 GCA_047622605.1 Motiliproteus sp.
CTTGATAAGGACGTGCTTAAACAGCAGCTAAAAGACGAGAAGAAACAGGATAAGGCCGATGCCAAACTGCTGGCAAAGCAGCGTAAGCGCGGCGAAGATGTTGAAAAAGAGCATAAAAAGCGAGTCTTTGTGCTCGATTTTGACGGTGATATTTCGGCCTCTGATGTGGAGCCTATGCGGGAAGAGATTACGACCATACTCTCGTTGGCGACCGAGCAGGATGAGGTGTTGCTGCGGCTGGAAAGTGCGGGCGGTATGGTTCATTCCTATGGTTTGGCCGCATCTCAGTTACAGCGTATCTGTGACCGGAAGATTCCCCTGGTCATCGCGGTAGACCGGGTAGCCGCCAGTGGTGGTTACATGATGGCCTGTATTGCGGACAAATTGATCGCGGCACCCTTTGCAGTACTGGGATCGATCGGCGTAGTTGCGCAGATCCCTAATTTCAATCGACTCCTGAAAAAGCACGACATCGATGTCGAAATGCTGACCGCCGGTGAGTACAAGCGTACCCTGACGATGTTTGGTGAAAATACCGACAAGGATCGCAAGAAATTTGTCGAAGACCTGGAAGATACCCATCTGCTGTTTAAAGAATTTGTCGCAGAGCATCGGCCTCAGCTCGATATCGAACGCGTTGCTAATGGCGATGTCTGGTTCGGTAAGCGTGCGTTGGAGCAGCAGCTGATCGATGCGATCAGTACCAGCGATGAATATCTGGTCGAGGCGTGTGAGACGGGCGAGGTCTACCAGGTCCGTTTTGTGTTGAAGAAAAGCTTGAGTGAACGGCTAGGTGGAATGGTTTCCGGTTCTATGGACAGGGTCCTGCTTACCTGGTGGGAAAGGGTCCATCGTAGCCGGTTTTTCTCCTAGTAGGTGTTTGATGTGACTGCGTCCAAGCCTACTGTCCAGCGCATTCTCGATACCGCAGTCGTGTTGTTTGCTGAACAAGGTTTCGAACAGACCTCGATCCGCGATATTACTCAGGCTGCCGGCGTCAACTTGGCCGCGATTAACTACCATTTTGGCTCCAGAGAGGCGCTCATTCACGCCGTGGCAGAGCGCTATCTGACACCGCTGTGTCAGGATATGGAGCTTCAGTTAGACGACTACGACGCGTCTGCCACGGTGCTATCCCTGGAGGATCTGCTTGAGCTGATGATCCGCTCCATGCTCAAGGCGACGGAGCAGGACACCCAGGGCGTGTGCCTGTTTATGCGTCTGGTGAGTCAGGCTTATCTGAGCTCTGATAATAGCCTGCGCAGCTTTTTGGATCGTCGTTATGGCGCCTATTTCAGACGTTTCTTGCAGCAGCTGAGTCTCAAGGTCCCGATGCTGAGCCAGAGCGAATTTTACTGGCGTTGTCATTTTCTGGTGGGTGCCGCGGTATTACCCCTGGCAAGGCATGGCCTGCTGAGCGGACAGGAACAGATCATGCTGGGGCTGCAAGCCTCTGAGACCGAAGTGTTCCATCGCCTGGTCGCATTTCTGGCCGCAGGCTTTCGTTCCGACGCTGACCTGGTGACCCTCGATCCCCTGTCGCCCTACATGCACTCAAGACGCGCGCCGGACTCAGGCGGAGCGCCTTCAGCGACTGAAAAAGAGCCCTCAGCGGCGAAGAAGGAGCCCTCAGCGGCAAAGAAGGAGCCTTCAGCGGCTGAAAAAGAGCCTTCAGCGGCGAAGGAGGAGCCCTCAACGACTGAAAAAGAGCCCTCGGCGACCGTCAAAAAGCCTCCATTCGCTAACTTAGATCCTCAGCGATGAGTACCGATCTGCATATTCAGATCGATATTGGCCGGCAGCGGCTTCGGCTGCTCAATAGTGGCGGGGCGCTTGCCAGCTTCGCTATCTCCACGGCGCTTAATGGCACGGGTGAGCAGCGCGACACGGGTTGTACGCCGCGAGGGCGACATCTTGTCCGAGCCAAGATAGGGGCAGGCTCTGCGGTTAATACCGTTTTTATAGGACGGCGTTCGAGTGGTGAGATCTATACCCCGGCGCTTGCCCGCCAGTACCCCGCGCGGGATTGGATCCTGAGTCGGATCCTGTGGTTAAGTGGTTGTGAACCGGGGGTAAACCGGCTGGGGAGTTGTGACAGCATGCGGCGCTTTATTTATATCCATGGCACGCCGGATACTGAGCCTATGGGGCAGCCGCTGTCGCACGGTTGTATCCGCATGCGTAACGAGGAACTGATCTGGTTGTTTGATCAGATCGACCCCGGAACCCCGGTGCTGATCGTCCCCTGATAGTCCTTTGCTGGATGCCCTGTGTATGACCAACCTGTATGACCAACCTGTTTACCGATATTGAGGATTACCGATGACTGCCGGCCCGTTAATGCTTGACCTTGAGGGAACCCAGCTCAGTAGTGCAGAACGGTTGCTGCTGCTGCGACCTGCGGTGGGTGGTGTGATCCTCTTTAGTCGTAACTACGACTCGCCAATGCAGTTGCTGGCGCTGACCGACAGTATTCGCCAGCTGCGTGCGGAGTTGCTGATTGCGGTGGATCATGAAGGGGGCCGGGTGCAGCGCTTTCGTGACGGTTTTACTCGGATCCCTGCCATGGCGACCCTGGGTGCCTTGTGGCGAAATGACCCTCAGGCCGGACTGGCACTGGCACGCGATTGTGGTTGGCTGTTTGCCTCGGAGTTGCTGGCTTATGGTATCGATATCAGCTTTGCACCCGTGCTGGATCTGGATCGGGGCATCAGTGAAGTGATTGGCGATCGCGGCTTCGGCGCCGATGCTGAGTCGGTCGAGCCTCTGGCAGCGGCATTGATGCTGGGCATGCATGACGCGGGCATGGCGACGACCGGTAAACACTTTCCGGGTCATGGGGGGGTGGGGGCGGATTCTCATCTGGAAATGCCGATCGACGGCCGCTCGTTTGCAGAGCTTGACGAACAAGACCTGCGCCCCTTTGCACGTTTTTCCCAGCCGCTGCCGACCCAGTCTGTGCCCCTGATGGATGCCGTCATGCCCGCGCATGTGCTTTATTCGGCCTGTGACGACCAGCCGGCAGGGTTTTCTCATTTCTGGCTGCAGCGCATCCTGCGTCAGCAGCTGGGTTTCGACGGGGTGATCTTCAGTGATGATCTGAGTATGGCCGGTGCGGAACTCGCCGGGAGTTATGCTGAGCGGGCTGCCGCTGCGATGACGGCTGGCTGCGATATGGTGCTGGTCTGCAATCAGCCACAGGCCGCCGTAGACGTCTTGGAATGGCTCGAGTCTGAGGGACTGACTGCCGCTGAACGAGTACCCCGAATGAAGGCACGTCTGGGGGTCAGTCTTGAGGCCTTGCAGCAGACTCAGCGCTGGGCGCGAACCCAGCAGCTGCTGGCAACCCTGGCAACCTAGGAAAGGGGAACCCGTGATCAGCGGTTTCTTTAAATCATGCGTATGAGTACCTTTAATCGTAAGGAGTGAAGATGGAGTGGGTACAGCTTTGGGAGCAGTTAGGGCTGCAGAGCCCTGAGAAATTCTGGATTATCGAGGTGTTCGTCGTTGTCTTTCTGAGCCTGTTGGCCAGTTTCCTGTTAAAACGACTGCTCAATCGGTTAGCGATCAAACTGGAGTCAACCCGTAATATCTGGGATGACATCCTCCTCGATGCGTTGCGACGTCCGGCGCTATTACTGGTGTGGGCATTGGGGGTGAGCTGGGCTGCGCATATTATCGATCAGCGCACCGAGACCTCGTTGTTGGACATCGTGGGGCCGGTCCGTGAGGTCACCACCATCGTGTTGTTGAGCTGGTTCCTGTTGCGGCTGGTGCGTGGTTTCGAGTCGGGCATTGTCGATCCAGAAAGGGTTTCCAAACCGATGGATGAAACCACCGCCCAGGCGATCAGCAAACTGCTGCGTGCCTCGGTGATTATTACCTCGGTATTGGTGATTCTGCAGTCGATGGGCTTTAGTGTGTCGGGGGTGCTGGCATTTGGGGGTATCGGTGGTATAGCGGTCGGTTTTGCTGCCAAAGACCTGCTGGCTAACGTCTTCGGGGGGCTGATGCTCTATCTTGACCGTCCCTTTGTCGTGGGGGATTGGGTCCGCTCGCCGGATAGGAATATCGAAGGCACGGTCGAGTATATCGGTTGGCGCCAGACCCGGATCCGCACCTTTGATATGCGCCCGCTGTATGTGCCTAACGCCACCTTTGCCAATATCTCGGTTGAGAACCCCTCGCGGATGACTAATCGCCGTATCTATGAAACCCTGGGAATTCGCTATGCAGATGCGGCTCAGTTGAAGGGAATTATCGATGAGGTCCGAACGATGTTGCAGCAACATCCGGATATAGACGCCAGGCAGACGTTGATTGTTAACTTTAATGCGTTTGGCGCCAGCTCGCTCGATTTCTTCGTGTACGCCTTTACCAAGACCACTAACTGGATCGAGTTTCACGCCATCAAAGAGGATGTGATGCTCAGGATCATGGCTATTATCGACGGTCAGGGAGCCGAGATCGCCTTTCCAACCCGGACCCTGCATCTGGCAGACGCCGTGCGGCTGGATCAGGAGCCTCAGCGGGTTCAGGAGCCTCAGCGGGTTCAGGAGCCTCAGCAGGTCAAAGAGCCACAGGCGGTCTAGGCGCCAGCCTCTTCGCTGGGTATCACTGCGGATTCTCTCTGGCCGGCAGTTATCCACTCCTGCAGCAGGGGGTTCTCCAGCTGAAGCCTGATGTAGTCGGCGCTGTTTGGGTTCAGGTTAAGGCGATAGCCCTGGAAACGTATGGCCAGGGGGGCGAAGAAAGCATCGATGATGCCAAAACGTCCGAATAACCAGGGGCCTTCCCGCGTGCGGGTATCGGCGCATTGCTGCCAGATCTGTTCGATACGATCGATATCCTGACGTACGGTGGCGGAGATCTGGAGCTGGCGTTGATTGGCACGGCAGTTCATCGGTAGCGCGTTGCGCAGGGCGTTAAAACCACTGTGCATCTCGCATACCAGCGCGCGTGCCAAGGCGCGCTGACATCGATCATCCGGCCACAGCCTGGGGTGATCTTCAGCCAGATATTCGCAGATCGCTAACGAGTCCCCTATGTTCAGCGAACCCTCGACTAGGACTGGAACTCGTCCCGCCTGAGAATACTGACCGACCTGCTGCTTGAACGAGGGGGTACCCAGTTGCAGCTGCACCTCCTCAAAACTGACGCCCAGATGTTTGAGCACCAGCCAGGGTCGGAGCGACCAGGAGGAGTAGTTCTTGTTGCCGATCACCAGGGTTGGCATCTGAGGTGCTCCTGTCTGAAGAGATGTCTGAAGAGATGGCTTGAGGATAGCGGGCGCCAGAACGATTAAGGATAGCGCTTAGCTATTGCTTAAAAAGGGGTGGTCGGCCGGCAGGTTTCGCGAGATCCACAGCGCCAGTTTGTGGCGCATATTGGGCAGATCGACCTGATCCTTGGCCAGCGGCTGGATCAGCTTGTCGAGTACCAGCAGTTTGTAGATAGCGGTTATTTTCAGATCGGAACTGTCATTGCCCTCAAACTCTCCGGCACCCCGGTTATGCAGATAGAGCCCTCCTACGCGAACGGCTTCCTTGAGCAACTCTTTCTCATGCTTAAGTTTTTTCATTTCTTCTCCTTAGATCAGGCGGCTAGTGCATTAAATTAACGAATGCGGTGAATAGTTTTTTATCAAAATGATCGGACATCTGTTCTTTCATCAATGTGAGGGCTTCAAAGGGGGTCATCGCGTGCTTATACGAGCGTTCTGCGGTCAGGGCATCGAAGACATCGGTGATACAGCAGATCTTGCCGTAGAGGTGGATATCAGGGTTATAGAGCTGTTTCGGATAGCCCCGGCCGTCGGCGCGCTCATGGTGCTGGAGGATGATAATACGGCTCTCTTCGCTCAGTTGGCCTGACTTCTCGAGGATCTTGTAACCCTTGTAGGGATGAGTACGCATATGGCGCATCTCCATATCGGTCAGTCTGCCGGGCTTGTTGATCACTTCGGAACGTATATAGACCTTGCCAAGGTCGTGGAGGAAAAAACCGGCACCCAGCTCGTGCATGTCATGAGCATCGGTGTTGCCGAACAGCGCTTTGGCCAGCATGATGCTGGTGACCCCGACATTAACCGAATGGGTGTAGGTGTAAAAGTCGTGGTGGCTGATCCGCAGTAGGCTGGATCCGATCTGATCGTTGCTCAGGATCAGATCGGTGATCGAGCCTATCACCTTTTTCGAGGCCTTGAGGTTTTCTGCCGTGGGTGATTCCAGTAACCGGCTCATCAGTTCGCGTGAATAGTTGTATACGGCTTCAGAGCGTTCTTTGGGAGCCCTGTTCTTATCGTGCAGTGCGTCGAGCAGTTTATCGGGAATCAGGTTGTCGGGATTCCAGTCCGGTAGCTCCGGGCTCTCTGTCGAGTCCTGTGAATGGGGTCGAACGCGGGGTTCAGGGTAGGGCGACCAGTCCGCCGGCAGCTGGCTTTTATTCAGATCGACATCGATCTGCTTAAGGTTACACTGCAGGAGTTTGTCCAGCTGACGCGACGTTTTTATCCGGAACTGATTGAGCAAAAACGGGTGTGCGAGCCAGCCGCTGGGAAGCACCACATACATGCCCAGCATCAACTCATTGGGACTGAGGGTGATGATGTCTTTGGCGTTATTCACGTATGAGTCACGCCCTTGGTCATTATTCTGGGCTGAACAGTGATTTGGGTGCGCCGCATTCGGGGCAGACCCAGGTGTCTGGCAGCATCTCCCAGGGGGTACCCGGTTCTATTCCCGCATCGGGATCGCCGATCAGAGGATCATAGCTATAATTACAAATATCACATTGGTAACTCATCATTAATACCGGTCTACGTTAGAGCACACTAAAACTGCTGGCTAAGAACGGAGGTTGCCCTCTCTGATGCCCCTAGGATAAGCGATCTAAGGGTCATAGACAGCATCAAAAATATCACATTGGCTATGCTTAATGAATACCGGCCTGCGTTAGAGTGCGTTAACAATTTAGACATCCAACGGATATTTCCGATTCTAATGATCTATGCGTGCATGGATTGTCTTAAGCGGTTGCTGTGTTGGGATGTCTCTTGATTCAAGGTAGAAGACTGAGGAGTGCATGGATGCTAAAAAAACGGGTACTACCCCTGGCCCTGGTGGCGCTATTGGCCGGCTGTGCCAGCGATGGCAGCTTTGATACGGGTTCAGCCCTGACCCTGGGTGCATCGGTGCTTCAGGCGACGACTCTGGATGCCGATAGTGTGCGCGATACTGCTGCGCTCGCGGCTCAGGAGCTGGATCGTAAGAGTCAACTGGCGGCCGCCAATAGTGCCTACAGCCAGCGACTGCAGAGTCTTGTTCAGGGGCTGGAGCCGCTAGACGGACTTAACTTTAACTACCGGGTGTATCTGGCGGCGGATATTAATGCGTTTGCCATGGCGGACGGTACGGTGCGGGTGCACTCGGCGCTGCTGGATGCGATGCCAGATGACCAGGTGTTAGCCGTTATCGCGCATGAAATAGGGCATGTAAAGCTCAAGCACAGCTACCGGCAGGCGAAAGAGACCCTGCTGACCCATACGCTGTTTCAGGGTGCGGTAGCGATTGGCGGCACGATTGGCAGCCTGACCTCGTCACAGTTAGGCACCCTGGCGCACAGCGCGGTGAACGCCCATTTCTCCCAGGCAGATGAGCTGGAAGCAGACGTATTTGCGGTCCAGCTGTTGCAGCGTCAGGGCAAAGACCCCCAGGCGATGAAGCGTGCCATCGAAACACTGCAGGAAACACAGGCTGGTGGCGGTGGGTTCCTAAGCTCTCACCCCTCCAACGAGCAGCGCATCGCCCGGATAGCAGAAGCCATCGAGCGCCTGCGCTGACACTTGTCTGCGCTGATCATCACAGACGGGTGTCAGCGCAGGCGGGTGATCGTGTCCTGGCTGCCGAGGCTAGACCCTCAGCGGCCAATCTTTTAATGCGCCGCGGGCAGGTAAGAGCGTTTATCAGCTCTTGTGTTTCGCTGTTGTGAATGGTTTTTTAGCCAGGACGTCTGAACGGGGGATCAGTAGCGTCATGAGGATGCCGCAGGTCACCAGCATAATGCCCAGCCACTCTTGCTCATTCGGGTGATAACCCAGTATCCAGATGCCATTTAGCATCACTCCGATAGGCGCCATGGCCGTAAATAACACCCCTTTTTCCAATCCCAGCAGGCTGATCGCACGGCTGTAACTGTAGATTGCCAACACGCCGATCATGCCCCCCTGATAAAACACCTGTAGTGCCAGATCCTGGGAGGCTATCTGATTGAGTCGAGGCTCAAGCAGCAAGCCGTAAACCAGTAGATAGGGCAGCGACAACAGGCTGCTAAGGGCGACGCCCAATAGGGGTGGCACGCGCCAGCGGTGGCCAAGAAAGGCGTACAGCGCCCATAAAAACGCGGCAACGGCAAAGCAGAGGTCGCCCAGCCAGGCTTGGGAGTCTCTGCCGGTCTTAGCCTCTACAATCAACAGGATGCCGGCCAGTAGGCTGGCCACCGCCACCAGGCGCCTTGGCGTCAGGCGGCTGCCGAGAAACAGCAGCCCCAGCAGCGTCGCGAACAAAGGAACTGCACCGAGGCTGATCGCGGCTGCATGTGACATAGGGGCAAAGTGCAGCCCCGCGATCTGGATCAGGCTGAACGGCGCGCCGGCACAACAGGCTAATAGTAGCGCCTGAGGCAAGGTTAAGGATCCCAGCAGGTTGCGGCGTCGTGCCAGCAGATAGGGTAGAAACAGCAGGCTGGCGACCAGAATACGCAGTGCGGCCAGGTCGGTTGCCGCCAGACCTGCTCGAATACCCAGTGCCGATACCGGGTTGTGACCGCTCCAAATGGCGGCCGCCAGCAAGCCAAACAGCACACCCTGAACCGCTGGGGTGGAAAAATAGCCACGCATACAAAAATCCTCTCTGGATAACGCAAAAGGAGAGCGACTGAGATCAACGCACGCGAGAGAGGGTCGACATCTTAGTGCGTCTGGCGGTGCGAGGGAAGAGGCCGTCTCTGGCGAGCACCGCTCAGCCTCACTGATCACCTGTAAATCGACATCTCCTAGGCCTTTAACCCAGGTCGATCTCCTCCGGCGCGATGCGCTGCAGCGGCAACTGCAGCAGTTTCTCACTCTGGTCAACAAAGGTGGCTATGAACTGCTCGGCCAGGGCCGCTGGCTGGCGGTGTAGCGGGAAGATAAAGCCGAAGTAGAAGGGGACTGCGGGTAGAAGAGGACGTGACGTCAGGAACTGATCCTCGAACTGTCTGGCGGTGTAAGGATCGATAATCGAGACTCCCTGACCTTCGCGCACCAGTGCCTGAGCGGTGACGAACAATGAAGTTTCGATATGGCTTCGAGGCTTGATATTAGCGCTGGCGAAGAGGGTGTCGATACGAAAGCGGGTCAGGGTATTCTCGTGGCCGATAGCGACGAAGGGTTGGTCGTCGAGATCTTCTATCCGGATCACCTCTTTGGCGGCCAGCGGATGCTCGGGCGCCATAACGACCCGACATTCGACCTGATAACAGGGGCCAAATTTAACCTCATGGCTATCGATCGGCAGCATGACCACGCCGAGGTCGAACTGCTGTGCCGCCACCCTGCCCATAACAATAATTAACTTGGAAATAAATCATGAAAATAAATACATTATTCAATAAGCGCCGGTTCGCAACCGGTCTCGCAGCGGTAACCCTCGCAGCGGTTGGCACCTTTGCTGCTGCTGCCGAGCAATGGGATATGCCGATGGCGTATACCGATTCCAACTTTCATACTCAAAACGGCAAGTTCTTTGCTGAGGCGGTGAACCTGGCGACCGGCGGCGCGCTGGAGCTGAAGGTGCATGGGGGTGGTTCGTTGTTCAAGGGTAGCGAAATCAAGCGCGCGGTTCAGACCGGCCAGGTACCCATCGGCGAACGTATCCTCTCCAGTCATGCCAATGAAAACGAACTCTTTGCGTTTGACTCGGTCCCCTTCCTGGCCAGCTCTTTCGAAGAGTCCGACAAGTTGTGGAACGCGGCGCGTCCAGAACTTGAAAAGATGATGGACGGCCATAATCTGGTGCTGCTGTACTCGGTTCCCTGGCCTCCCGGCGGCATCTACGCCAACAAGCCGCTCGAGTCACTGAGCGATATGCAAGGGGTTAAATTCCGCTCCTACAACAACGCGACCGCCCGCTTTGCCGAACTGGCGGGTGCCGTACCGGTACAGGTCGAAGCCTCCGAGCTGAGTCAGGCACTGTCTACCGGGGTGGCGGAATCTTTTATGTCTTCTGGCGCGACCGATTACGACCGTAAGGTCTGGGAGCATCTGTCGCACTACTATGGCGTCAACGTCTGGTTGCCGCGCAACTATGTGTTCGTCAATAAACAGGCCTGGAATGCGCTGGATCAGGAGACCCGCAACGCGGTTCGCGGTGTCGCGCTGATGGCCGAGAAGGCCGAGAAGGCCCGTTCCGAACAGCTGGCGGGTTGGTATCTGGAGCAGTTGGCCGCCAATGGATGACCGTTACCGGTGCCGGCGAACAGCTGTCCGCAGATTTCAAGAAAGTGGGTGAGACCATGACCGCTGAGTGGCTGGCTAAGACCGGTGCTGCCGGCAAGCGCATCATCGATGCCTATAAAGCCAGTCTGTAAGCATTAGGTAGCGGTTACTCGTGGCAACCCTGAGTTAACGACGGCCTCGTTGATCTCTTATTGCGGGGGCGAAAGCCTCCGCCTTTCGTCCTAATTCTATGTCGCTGGGGCTGGCTCCAGCTGTCAGGGTGGCTTTTTTAGCCCCTGGAGTATGCGTTATGAATACCCTCAATCCGATTCTTGACCGGCCTCGGCTGCGAATGTCGCCGCTACAGCGCTTGCGCAAGGTGCTCGATGCGTTGTATCTGGGCTGCGGTGGCATCTCGGCGCTGTTCCTGCTGGCAATCCTCTGCATTATCGTGGCCCAGATGACCTGTCGTTGGCTGGGATTGCAGTTCCCCGGTTCGACCGCTTACGCGGGCTATTGCATGGCCGCGTCGTCGTTTTTCGCGCTGGCGTACACCCTTAATACCAACACTCATATTCGAGTCACCCTGTTTATTCAGGGGCTCGGTCGCCGCTCGCGCCGGGTGGCTGATATCGCGCTGCATCTGGAGCAGGCCAGGGAGGCTGGCGCCGAGCAGTGGCTGACCTCCTCGCCCTACTATTATCTGTATCGGAACCGGCAGAACTTCAATCAGGATTCCGCCGCCTGGGAGGCGCGCAGCAAACGTGGAGTTCGCTATGATCTGCTGGAGTCTCAGCAGGTGCGAGAGCTGGAACCGGCGGTCTCTGACGCGTTTGGCTTTATGGCTGCTCTGCATAATCACGGATTTTCCCGTAATCCCGAACAGCTGGTTAAGGCGCTGGCGCGTTCTTTCCAGGACAGGGGTGGCGAGATTCTGCTGCGTGAGGTACGGGATATTGAGTTCCACGATGGTCGCCCCAGCGCCCTGGTCACCCACAAAGAGCCGCTGCCGATCGATAAGCTGGTGATTGCAGCCGGAGCCTGGTCGCGGAAATTGGTGGCTAAACTGGACCGGGATGTGCCGCTGCAGTCCGAGCGCGGCTACCATATCGAGGTCAGCGCGCCGGGAATCAAGCTTAACAGTCCGATTATGTTTGCCGAGGGTAAGCTGGTGGCGACCCCGATGACCGGAGGTATCCGTTTTGCAGGGTTAGTGGAGTTGGGAGATCTTGACGCCGAACCTAACGCCCGCTTCGCCAGTCGCTTGTTGCAGCATGCTAAAAAATTGTTTCCCGAGATCGATACCCGCGACTACCAGCAGTGGATGGGGCACCGCCCCTCGCTGCCCGATAGTCTGCCGGTGATTGGCCGCTCCTCCAACCATGATTCGGTCTATTACGCTTTCGGGCATCAGCATATGGGACTGACGCTGGGGCCGCGTACCGGCCAGTTGATCGCGGAACTGGTCAGCACGGGACAAACCGGGATAGATCTGGATGCCTACAGTATCAACCGTTTTTAGAGGCTTTTTTTAGCGGCTGTTTTTTAGCGGCTGTTTTTTTAAAGACTGTTTTTTTAAAGGTCATGGTCGTCAGTCGCCGCGTCAGTCGCCGCATTCGAGCTGGGCTCGATCGGGCTATAGTCCAGGCCTAGGCGCGCCGCTTCTGCGTGCCAGCCGGGTAGTTCGCTGCTTGGGATGGTGACCTGGAGAGTCACGGCGTCTGTATAAACCAGTGCGATAATCTCGCCTGCGTGCTGGCCTAACCAGTGGCGCAGGTACTGTTCCTGAGCGAAATTACAACAGATGCGCAGTCGCTGTTGCGGCTGTAGCAGGCGACAGCTGAGTTGCTCTATGGCCGCTTGAGCGGCCTGGCTGTAGGCGCGAACCAGTCCACCGGCTCCTAGTTTGATCCCGCCAAAGTAGCGGGTCACGATCAGCATCAGATCGCCGACCTGCCTGTGCTGCAAGATATTAAGGATCGGCTTGCCCGCCGTGCCTCCCGGTTCGCCGTCATCGGCAAAGGCCTGGCTGCGGGGTGCTTGCGGGGGGCCCAGCAGGTAGGCCCAGCAATGATGGCGCGCATCGGGATAGTCGGCTTTGGCTTGGGCCAGCCATTGCAGCGCCTGTTCCCGGTCGGCTGCGAAGGCCGCACGGGCGATAAAGCGGCTCTTCTTGATCTGGATTTCGACCTCTACCGGCGTCTGTGCTACCCAGTAGGTCTGGCTTATGACGGCAGGGTGTTCGGGTGCAGACATGCGTGGCTCCAAGGATATTGCTACGCAGGGTAGCACCCTCCACGACCCTGGCATAAAAAAAAGCCGTCAGGCTGAAGCCTAACTTACAAAAGAAAACACCTCCTTGCAGGCTAGCAACGGCTACATAGCCATTTTTTTAGCACTTGTAGATTCAGGATTGACTAGGTAGCTTTGTCGGCTAGCGGTACTATATCCCTAGGATATTCCGTGAAAATAAAAGTGCAAAAATAAAAACTAGTCGTTGTAGAGGTAGGCATGCGTATTACTCAGACCAGTATCGTTAGTCAAATCACCTGTGTGTTTGTGCTGCTGATCCTTGTGGTGTTTGCCGCCACGGGTTTCACCACCTACCGGCAGATGTCCAGTATTCTGCTCGATAAGGCGGAAACAGGGGTAGACAAGCAGGTGCAGATCATTCGCGATCTGATGGAGCAGCAATATAATGCCTATGCTGTGCAGGCTGGCTCGCTGGGCAAGTCATTTGCCAAGATGTTCCCCAACGGGATTGAAAAAAAGGCGGGTACCACCGAGATCGCCGGACGTCAGGTGCCAGTTCTGGCCTCCCTAGGCATGCACCTCAACAGTAATTTTGGCATCCCCGATGTGTTCACCAAGCGTACGGGTGCCGTGGCCACCGTGTTTTCCCGGGTTGACGATGATTTTGTTCAGATCACTACCAGCCTGACCAAAGCCGATGGTTCGCGCGCCTACGGCACCCTGCTCGATAAGCAGCATCCCGGCTATCAGTCCCTGATGAGCGGCAAGCCCTATACCGGCTGGGCCAAGTTGTTCGGCCGCTACTACATGGCCGCTTACGACCCCGTTATTGATAAGGATAAAGTGGTCGGCGTGCTCTTTGTCGGTTTCGACATCACCGAGTCCATGGGGCTGATGTTCGACAGTCTTGGCAAGATCACTTTTGGCGAGACCGGCCATGTCTTTCTGGCCCGTGCTGATGAGGGGCAAAAGGGGCAGCTGTTCTACCATCCGACCCTCGGCCAGGAGGTCAGTATTGTTGATATCAGCACCCCAGACGGGCAAAAACCCTTTGCACAGCTGTTTGCCTCCGACAGTGGTGGCTTCAACTATCAGTGGAACGATGCCGAGGGTCAGCCGGCATTAAAGAACATTTTTTTCCACAAGGCTCCGCAATGGAATCTGGTGATCGCGGGCGGTTCCTTTGTCAGCGAGTATCAGAAAGAATCGGCTGATATGGTGACCCTAATCGCGATTATCTCGCTGCTGGGGGCGCTGGTCACGGCGTTGCTATTGGGGTTACTGCTCAAAGGCACTCTGGCACCCTTGAAAAGGCTGGTCGGGCAGTTACAGCGCGTCGGTGACGGTGAAGTCAGTATTCGCATCGATAACGCCATCGCGGGGTCGGGTAATGAAACCCACCAGATGGCGACAGGGGTGCAGGATATGGCGACTAATATTGATCAGTTGATTACGCGCTTCCGTAGTTCGATGGCTGATCTGGACCTGGCGACGGAGCGGATGCACGGCTCAGCGTCCCTCAACGGCACCGCTGCGCGTGATCTCCAGGCCCATACCGACCAGATCGCTACTGCCATCGAAGAGATGTCCGCCACTGTCCATGAGGTCGCCAGGAGTGCTCAGGATGCGGCTAGTCATGCCAGTTCGGTCGACGAGCAAACCCGCTCCGGTGCGCGCCTGGTACAGGAGGTGAGTGCCGAGATTGAACAACTCAATGCTCAGATTATGGACTCCGCTGCGGCTATAGAAACGGTGAATAAAGACAGCGAATCGATCCAGAACGTGATCAAGGTGATTAATTCGATTGCCGAACAAACGAACCTGCTGGCACTCAACGCCGCGATCGAAGCGGCACGGGCCGGTGATCAAGGGCGCGGCTTTGCGGTGGTCGCCGATGAGGTTCGGCAGTTGGCGCAACGCACCCAGAGTTCCACTAAAGAGATCGAAGCCACTGTTGCCAGTTTAGGCACTAACACTCAGAAGGCGGTGGCTCTGATGCAGCAGAATCGCGCCAAAGGCGGGGCCACTGTCGAGAAGGTGGGGCAGGCGGGGCAGTCATTGCAGTCTATTACCGAAAGTGTGTCTAGTATTGCCGACATGTCGGCACGCATCGCCACGGCTGCCGAGGAGCAGTCGGCGGTGGCCAACGAGGTGGCTCAGACCCTGACCGAGGTACGCCACAAGGCCGATGATACGCTGGCCAACTCGCAACAATCCGAGCAGGACGCTCGGCAGTTGGCGGATATTGCCGGGCAGTTGAATCAACAGTTGTCGGTCTTCCGCTGAGTACTTAATTCCACAAGGTAGGATCGTAGGCTGGGATTGCATCCCAGCCTATCTCGCTAAGCGACTCACCTACAAAACAAACACAACCCCTGTGGGTTGGCAGCGTTTGTTCCCTATAGACCTGGCCATAAAAAACCCGGCTGAAGCCGGGTTTTTGTGTTCGGAAAGACTCGAAGAGCAGGCCGTGTTAGACGGGCGCTTTAGCACGAGACTTGTATTCACCGGTGCGAGTATCAATCTCGATCCAGTCATCAATTTCGCAGAAATCAGCCACTTTAACTTCAGTGCCGTTGGCCAGGTTGGCAGGCTTCATGACTTTTCCTGAGGTATCGCCACGTGCAGAACCTTCGGTATAGGTGATCTGGCGAACGATGGTCGTTGGCATGTCGACCGAAATGACCTTGCCATCGAAGAACACGGCGGTACAGGTATCGGTCATGCCATCAACGATAAACGGCAGTACGGCTTCCAAGTCTTCAGCGTTGAGTTCGTACTGGTTGAACTCCTCGTCCATAAAGACATAAAGCGAATCGCTGGAGTAGGAGTAAGTCACGTCAATGCGTTCCAGGATGACGGGCTCCATCTTGTCGTCAACCTTGTAAACGGTCTCGGTAGACGAGCCGGTCAGCAGGTTCTTGAGTTTCATCTTAACGATGGCACTGTTGCGGCCAGATTTGGTGAACTCGGCCTTTTGGACAAGCCAAGGTTGGCCGTCGATCAGGGCCACACTGTTAGGTCTCATTTCTTGTGCGGTTTTCATACGAATATCCGAATAAGGGTGTAAAAACAGAATTCCTAAAGGCTTATCATAACCAATTTACGTAAAACTGTACTAGGGTTGCGGCGATATTTGTCTGTTTGGACTGCTGTTGACACCAGTTTTCGGCATGCTGGGTTAGCTCTGGCCAGGCGGACAGCTGCGCTTGCCAGCTGGCCTGCATGTCTGCGGTGGTATTCCATGCGTACCACTGTGCCCGTAATGCGCTATCAGCCGCAGGAGATAATCCCCGAGTATAAAGGTTCACGAAGGCATCCAGCTTATCGAGGTGGGCGTCATCCTGCTGTGGGTAGATCTGCCATAGCAAGGGACGGCCGGCCCATTGCGCCCGGACGAAGGAGTCTTCACCGCGCACCAGATTAAGATCGCAGCTCCAGAGCAGGCGGTCGTAATCATCCTGGCTAAGGAAGGGCAGGATGTGCAGGCACACAGAGCCACGGGTATGGCTATCACCGACGGCCAGGGGCTCGCTACCCAGCCAGCGCTGCAGGTCGGCCAGGATGCGCCCCTCAGGAATCAACAGCTGGCTGGGTTGGCTCTCTGCCGCTAGGGCATCCAGCCAACTGTCGAGGGCGGGGTTCGAATAAGCAAACACCGAGATCAGTCGTGTATGGGGCTGCAGGTCTACGCCTAAGCGCCGCAGGAATGCGCTTCGGGCATAGGGATCCTGTTGGAAGCGCTGGCGCTGCTCAAGCAGGCCGGTTTCGCGGAGCAGTCCGCCGGTTTGCGGGGTGAATCCGGGAAAGAAGAAGAACTTATGCAGGCCTTTGGCCTGCAGCGATGGTAGGCCGTGGCAGCCTTCGACCCAGTCTTCGGCGCTCAGGTATTCCAGATTCAGCCACAGGGAGGGCTGCGGGCGTCGGGCCATTGCCTCGATATAAGCGTCGGGGAGCTGGCAGGCGAATGCCTCGATGACCACGTCTGCAGCCGCTACAGGTCGCCATTCTGTCGGCCAGTGGCGCAGCCTGACCCCCTGCAGGAACTGTTCGCTATGCAGATGGCTGCCCTGGGGGCATAAGCGGCAGAAGGTCTCCAGATCATCGACCCAGAGGCAGACCTCCAGATCGTGCTCGGCCACCAGCTGTCGGGCCAGGCGCCAGGTCACGCCGATGTCACCGAAGTTGTCGACGACGCTGCAAAAAATATCCCATTTTACCCGCATAAATATCCTGTCGTTGTAAGCGCACCTTTTCAGAGTGCAGGGTGCTCAAGTGAGACGGCAATCCATGCGATGAACTAGCCGTCGGTCGGACTTGACCGCTCGTCGCGAGGGTAAGACTGATTTGAGGCAGTTTTCGATCTGTTTTGAGGCTAATAGTGGTTCTATTCAACGAAAAGAGAGTGAAAAATGGCCAAAGTCAGCTTTTTCGCAGTAGATCAGTGTTAAGTCCGACAGGCTACTAGTATGCCTGATGCGGACTGGAGAATTGTAGGCTGGGATGCAATCCCAGCAATAATCCATCATTTACCAATCACAAAAGGATGTGCCTGCTTCGTCATGCGAAATGCTCCGTAATGCATCAAGGTGCTGGCTGAGCAGAGCATTGTCCTGGCGCTTCGCCAAATTCTCCGTGAATAAGATCGCTGGGATTGCATCCCAGCCTACCTCGCTTATGTCCTAGGGCAGGCTACTAGCCTTTAAGGTTGCCGGCAGCAGTGTTTGAATTTTAACGCCGAGCCGCAGGGGCAGGGGGCGTTGCGCTGCGGTTTTAAGGTCTGGCTTCGAGTGTCACCATCGCGATAATACCAGTGCGAGTCGATACGGCTGAAGTTGGAGTTCTCTTCCAGAGTGCCAAACCGACCTCCTTCGACGTAGGTGGCTATAAAGCGAACCTGGCCCTCCTGATCGTTTTCTGTGCCCTGCTGGGTGGTGATAATCTGCAGCCGTCGCCAGCGGATCTGCGGATCGATCATCGAGGCTCGACTGAGCGCCTGTCGATAATCGGGGTGGGTGCTGGCGATCAGGTAATCGGCCTCAGCCATGACGAAGGCACTGTAACGCGAACGCATCAGGGCTTCGGCGCTGCGGGCGGGTTGCCGGCCGCTGATGGCGGCCTGGCAGCAGTGTTGATAGGGTTGTTGCGAACCGCAGGGGCAGACTGTGTGGGCTGAATTTTCGTTGCAATCAGACTCGAGAATGGCTGGATTTTCTGTCATGGTGGCCGATAACCTGAGTTGGGAGGACGGATCAAGTCCGGAAGTCTGTTAGTGATGAAGATTTTCATCCTCGGCCTCAGCCGCTACACTGGACGTTCGCCACAGACGCTGGCGCCATCTGAACGATGGGCCGGGGTTTCACCGAGTTCACTAAGACGAGAATAATGGAATTAATGGCTGCACCCAATTTTAGTTTTTATTGGCACGATTATGAAACCTTTGGTGCCACGCCGATGGTGGATCGCCCGGTGCAGTTTGCCGGCGTGCGTACCGATGCCGAACTCAATATCATCGGCGATCCGCTGATGATTTTTTGTAAGCCGGCCGAGGATTATCTACCCCATCCCGAGGCCTGTCTGATCACGGGAATTACGCCGCAGCAGGCGCTGCGAGAGGGGGTGCCGGAGGTGGAGTTTATCGCCAGGATCCATGAGGAGCTTGCGCTGCCCGGCACCTGTGGGGTGGGTTACAACAGCCTGCGTTTCGATGATGAGGTGACCCGCTACGCCCTGTATCGTAACTTCTTCGATCCCTATGCCCGCGAGTGGAAAAACGGTAATTCACGTTGGGATCTTATCGATGTGATGCGGCTGGCCCGAGCGCTGCGTCCCGAAGGGATCGAATGGCCCTGTTACGAGGATGGCCGTCCCAGCCTGCGGCTGGAGGATCTGAGTCGAGCCAATGGGCTGACCCACGCCGCGGCCCACGATGCGTTGTCCGATGTGTACGCCACCATCGCGCTCGCCAAGCTGCTGAAAGAGGCACAGCCAAAGCTGTTTGCTTATGCTCTGGAACTCAGGGATAAGCGGGTGGCCGCGCAGAAGCTCGACGTAACGCGGATGAAACCGGTGCTGCATGTGTCATCGATGTTTCCGGTGGAGCGTTTTAACAGCGCGCTAGTGGCCCCCCTGGCGATGCATCCGGTTAATAAGAACGCGGTGATCGTTTACGACCTGAGTATCGATCCCACGCCGCTGTTGCAGCTCAGCGCGGCAGAGATTGCCACCCGACTCTATACCGCGACTGCCGATCTGGCCGAAGGCGAGCAGCGGATACCGCTCAAACTGGTCCATCTAAATAAGTCGCCGATGCTGGCACCTGCCACGATGCTCAATAAGCCCGAAGCCGAGCGGTTGTCGATCTCCGGTGATGAGTGTCGAACCCATCTGGGCATGCTGCGTGCCGCCGATGGCCTGGCGACGAAGGTGCGGGAGGTCTTCGAGCAGTCTAACTTTGAGCCCCTGACCGATCCGGATCAGATGCTCTACAGCGGCGGATTTTTTGGCGAGCCGGACAAACAGGCGATGGCAAAGATTCGTGACTGCGATCCGCAGCGGCTAGGCGAGCTGGAGCCGGTCTTTAAGGACCCCCGATTGGACGAGATGCTGTTCCGCTTTAGGGCGCGAAACTATCCCGAGACCCTCGAGGGTGAAGAGCAGTTACGCTGGGCTGAATTTTGCGCGCAGCGGTTGTTAGAACCCGGCCCTAAATTACTGGGTTTTGAGCAGTTGTTTCAGCGTCTTAACGAACTGGGCAGCGATCCCGAGTTGGCGCCCGACAAACTGCATATTCTCCAGGAAGTGGCGGCCTATGCCGAGTCGATCTACCCCGCCTAGCCGTCAGCGCCAAGCAGCCAGTGCCAAGCAGCTAGTGCCAAGTAATTAGCAGTAGAGATTTTTATGCGGCAATCGTTAACAGCTAAAGATCGACTCAGACGCCGCGCGCTGTCGTTGACTGCGGTGCTGCTTCTGGGTTGTCGTTCCGGCGTGCTGTTGGCCGCCGGGGAAATAGGGCTGCCCTATGCGGTGGTGCCTGCCGGGCCGGATGACGCTTGGCAACGGGCGCCCGATGTAGAGATCGCTGCCGGTCCGGTAACGGCTAAAGAATCGGCTCCTGAGACGGCTAAAGAGGCGGGCTTTGTCGAAATTGCGGCGGGTCCGGTTGCCGTACTGAGCCTAGTGGAAGTGCCCCCAGACCCTTACAGCAGGGGCTACCGTAGCGGTATCGATGTCTATCGATCCCTGTCCGAAGATGGCTTTGATAACGAACCTATGCCGGTGGTCTATGCTCGGGCAGATCCAGCCCGCGCACTGCCGGACGTGGTCGTGACCCCGGCCTCCAGCGATCGGCGTTACAGTCATATTACCGCGGCTCAGCGGCACAGCGATCCTGTAGCCCTGGGTGAAGACCGGATCCATTTGACCATCAATACCCTGCCTGTCGAGAATCGGTCCTCGTTACCGCTGAAACCTTCAAAAAAGCGTTTCTTTAGTCAAAAACAGAACCCTGAGATCGGGTTTTAAGCCGACAGGGCGGCCTTGCATTTGATTTATAGGCTTGGGGCGGTATTATAGCCGACTCGTAAAATCAGGCTGTCGGTAGTAGATATCAGCCTCTCTATCCCGGTGCTGGCCAATAGCCATGTTTTGGTTTAAATCGATAACTCCTGTCGTGGTTCGATACCAGTACCGACTTCCCCCTACAGTGACTCAATGAAGACTATTATGCTTACAGACCCACAGATTGCAGAGCGCGTTCTGGTGCAGGAGCATCTCGCGCACAGTTATAAGCATGCTGATCTGAGCGTTGATCAGGTCCTGGAGTACAAGAACAGGATCAAGCGTTTGCTCAGGGAGCAGGATGCCTGCTTGGTCGCGCACTATTACACCGATCCGCTGTTGCAGGCGTTGGCCGAAGAGACGGGTGGCTGTGTCGCCGACTCGCTGGAGATGGCTCGCTTTGGTAACCAGCATAGCGCCTCGACACTGGTGGTTGCAGGGGTTCGCTTTATGGGCGAGACCGCTAAGATATTAAATCCCGAAAAGCGAGTGTTGATGCCGACCCTCGAGGCAACCTGCTCGCTGGATATCGGTTGCCCGATCAAAGAATTTGGCGCTTTTTGCGACGCCCATCCCGATCATAAGGTGGTGGTGTACGCCAATACCTCGGCGGAGGTCAAGGCACGCGCGGACTGGGTCGTGACCTCCAGCTGCGCGCTGGAGATTGTCGAACACCTGGCCGAGCAGGGTGAAAAAATCATCTGGGCACCTGATAAGCATCTGGGCAGTTATATTCAGAATCAGACGGGTGCCGAGATGCTGATGTGGGATGGGTCCTGCATTGTTCACGAGGAGTTCAAGGCTCAGGGGCTGGCCAGTCTCAAGCAGGTCTATCCGAATGCGGCGGTGTTGGTGCATCCTGAGTCCCCTGCGTCGATGATCGAGATGGCAGATTGCGTCGGATCGACCAGTCAGCTGATCGAAGCGGCCCGAACACTTCCTAATCCTGATTTTATCGTCGCGACCGATCGCGGCATCTTTTATAAGATGCGCCAGGCCGCGCCAGGCAAAAACTTTATTGAAGCGCCTACTGCAGGCAGCGGTGCGACCTGTCGTAGCTGCGCTCATTGCCCCTGGATGGCGATGAACGAACTTGAGAACCTGGCCGCCGTACTCGAAAAGGGTGATCAAGAGATCAAGGTTGATGCTCAGTTACGCGAACTGGCTCTGGTGCCGTTGCAGCGCATGCTAGATTTTGCCGCCCGACTCAAGGCTCAAAAGGCCTGAAACGCTAGCAAGGTGCTGTCATCGTCAGGCTAAAGCCTCATCTACAGCATCATGCTTTTGCGGATCTCTTCGGTGTCTATCAGGCGTTGCTCGATCCGCGCGCGTTCGTGACTGCTCAGATTGGGTTGTTTTAAGGCCCTTTCCAGGTGCTCCTTGGCTTTAACATCGGCGCCTATCAGCAGGAAGTATTCGGCCCGGGCCAGGTGTAGGGCTTTGATATCCTGAATCAGACCGTTAGCTTCAGCCAGTTGATACCAGAGCTGAGTGTCGTTGGGATAGACTCTGCTGTGCCGTTGGAGCAGGTCGACGACCTGTTGATGAGCGCCCTGTTGATGAAAGGCCTTCGCCAGCAGCATGCTGATCGGATGGCTGTTGGGGTAGAGTTCCAGCATCGTCTCCAGTTGCTTGCTGGCCCGTTCGGGTTCTCCGGCAGCCAGCCAGAGTTCAGCTTGGAGTAGGCGGATGCCAAGCCGGTTCGGCTCCTGTTCGAGAAGGATGTCGAGTTGCTGTTGCGCCAGCGGATAGCGCCTGTCTCTCAGCGCGCTGAAAGCTAAGCCGTAGCGATTTTCCAGGCTGGGCTCGACGTCGACCGCGGCGAAGTATTTTTGGTATGCCGCCGAGTCATCATTTAAAGCCAAGACCTGTATCCGGGTCCTGATAATCTGATAATCCAGGCTGTCCACCTTGCCGTCGTTGCTCAGTTGCGACGAGCGGTTAAGGGCGTCGGCAATCCGGGATTCGGTCACGGGATGGGTTAACAGAAACTCAGGGGGCTTGGTCCCCAGGGTGCTGGTGGAGCGCTGCAGCTGGGAGAACATTCTGGGCATTGCCGCCGGATCATAGCCGGTGTTAACCAGTACTTGCATGCCGACCCGGTCCGCTTCCTGTTCATTGCTGCGACTGAATGCCAGGCTGCGCTCGGCGGCTGCCGCTTGGCCGCCCATGATGGTTGCCATACCTAGCTGACTGTCGGTGGTCGTCATCAGTACGATGCCCGCCAGGGTGGTCGCCAGCTGCAAGGGTAGGTTATGTTGCTCTTCGGCGAGTCGTTGCGCGTAATGACGTTGGCTAAGGTGTGAGAGTTCGTGAGCCAGTACTGAGGCGAATTCACTCTCGGTCTCTGAGTATAGAAAGAGCCCGCTATTGACGCCGATGATGCCACCGGGGACCGCAAAAGCGTTGAGGCTGCTGTTGTTAATGACCACCAGAGTGAGGCGACGATCCTGTAAGTTACTGTAGACCGATAAGCGCTGCAGTAACTCTTGAGTAAAGCTGTAGGTGAGCGGATCATCCAGTAGGGGTGCCTGGGCACGCAGGGTTCTTACCCAAGCGCCACCGAGTCGATGCTCCTCATCCAGTGACACTATGCCCGAAGAGCTGTCGCCTAATTGGGGGAGTTGGTCGGCCTGCGTCAGGCTTGATAAAGCAGCGCTGATTAACAGCACCCTCAGAGAGGTGGCGAACACTCGTATCATCAGTTTAAATCCAGCAGCCTAGCGGTTTATAGTGATCAATCAATAACATCTGGTATATAGTCGGTGCGATTTAAAGTTAGTTCCAGCCGCGCTATAAAAATCTACGGCCAATATACCCTTTGGAGTCACCTGATGTCAGTCGAAGTCGATAGGGATTATCCTATTACCCAGCGGGTGGATGCCCGTGGTCTGAGCTGTCCGCTGCCGTTGTTGAAGGCTAAGCAGGCGCTTAATCGGCTTCAGCCCGGTGAAGTGCTGCAGGTGTTGGCGACTGATGCGGGCTCGGTCCGTGATTTTAAAGCCTTCACCGATCAGTCGGGTGATCTGTTGCTTCATTCTGGTGAAGAGCCGGGTGAAGAGCCGGGTGAACCGGCTGCTGAGCAGCCTGGTAAACAGCCAGAGCAGTTTCGCTATTTGATACGTAAGGCTGGCGCTTAGGTTTTTCTGTAACAACAGTAACCCCTGTTCAGCCTTAGATGACCCACAGAGGACAGATATTTCATGCTCAAGGTAGTTAATAGCTGGATAGAACGGTATTTCAGCGACGAAGAGGCGCTGCTGCTGTTGGTGTTCTTAGTGGCGGCTCTGGTCATTATACTGACACTCGGATCGATATTGGCCCCGGTTTTTTCGGGTTTGATTATCGCTTTTCTGATGCAGGGTCTGGTACACAAGTGCCGCAGCCTGGGGATGTCTCACACGCTGGCGGTGACCCTGGTGTTTATCGCATTTATCAGCGCGTTTATGGCGGTGTTGCTGGTCGTGATTCCCAGTGCGTGGCATCAGTTAGCGAGCTTGCTGACAGAATTACCGGGTATGGTGAAACAGGGGCAGGCCTTGCTGATGCTGCTCCCTGAAAAGTATCCGGACCTGGTCTCCGCTCAGAATATCTCGGCGTTGACCGAACAACTCGGCGCTGAAATTGGCAAGATCGGGCAGGTGGTGCTGTCATCGTCCATGTCGTCCATCGCGAATCTGGTCCAGATCTTAATCTTCATCGTGCTGGTGCCGATTCTGGTGTTCTTCTTTATGAAGGATGGCGGGCTGATTACACGCTGGTGGACCGCGTTTCTGCCGGAGAAACGCCGAATTTTGTCGCAGGTCGGTAACGAAATGGATATCCAGATCGCCAATTACGTCCGCGGCAAGGTGGTGGAGATTGCCCTGGTAGGTGCCGTGTCTTACGTGGCCTTTATTGCGCTGGGACTCAATTATGCGGCGCTGCTGGCGTTGATTGTGGGGCTATCGGTAGTGATTCCTTATATAGGCGCGGCACTCGTCACCCTGCCGGTCGCCGTGATCGCTTTCTTTCAGTGGGGCTGGACCAACGAGTTCTTTGTGCTGATGGCCGTTTACGGCGTTATTCAGGCGCTGGATGGTAACGTGTTGGTTCCCTTGCTATTTTCAGAGGCGGTTAATCTGCATCCGGTCGCCATTATCGTCGCCGTGTTGGTTTTTGGTGGGGTCTGGGGCTTTTGGGGCGTGTTCTTCGCGATTCCGTTGGCAACGCTGCTCAAGGCCGTGATGAGTGCCTGGCCACAAAAATCGCGCCTTGATCCCTGTCCAGAGGACTAGTGCTTAGAGGGCTTGTTCTCAGGGCTCGTTCTTAGGGGGCTTAGCCGGGCTTAGCGCGGAGCCGCCAGTGGGTGCGCGGCAGGGTGCTGTGATTAGCCTCCTAGAATTTGGGCGCTGTGATCCTTGGTTTTAACCTTGGTGATGATGTCGG
This sequence comes from Motiliproteus sp., assembly GCA_047622605.1. GTDB lineage: Bacteria > Pseudomonadota > Gammaproteobacteria > Pseudomonadales > Balneatricaceae > Motiliproteus. The sequence continues at coordinate 24,716 of JBLHND010000017.1, forward strand.
TAATAGTGCCCTGTTCGTCGATGATAAAGCTGCTGCGGACAGTCCCCATATATTCCTTACCCATGAACTTTTTCAGCTGCCAAGTGCCATAGAGTTCGTGAACGGCGCGGTCCTCGTCGGCGATCAGCGGAAAGGGCAGGGTGTTTTTAGCGATGAAGTTTTGATGCCGCTTGGGTGAATCGGTGCTGACGCCCAGTACGACGTAGCCCGCATCCAGGAGTTCAGGGTAATGGTCGCGCAGGTTGCAGGCTTGGGCGGTACAGCCGGGCGTGGAGTCTTTGGGGTAGAAATAGAGCACGATCTTGCTGCCGCTAAACTGAGATAGCGAAACGGGCTCCCCATTTTGATCGATAGCGTTGAAGTCTGGTGCTGGTTGGCCAATGGCTAGAGTCATGATAAGTCTTCTGTTTAGCTGTAGGTTTAGCTGTAGGTTTAGAGGTCTGCACAGGTCTCAGTGCCTGCACAGCTTGCACTAACAGGGCGACTTAGTCGCCTTAGGCGTAATTAGTTGAAACGCTAGTTACGTTGAGCGTTTCCCTTGGTTAGAATAGCAGGCTTGTTGAGAGTCCGGTAAGGGACTATTACCCCCCGGTTTATGGGGATACATTCGCTAGTACGATGGAGAAGAGTGATGATTACGGGCAGTCTGGTTGCGTTGGTTACCCCCATGTCCCCGTCCGGGGAGTTGGATTGGGACGGTCTTGATAAATTGATCGATTTTCACATCGATTCGGGTACCAGTGCGATAGTCGCAGTCGGTACCACGGGTGAATCGGCGACCCTAGACTGCCAGGAACACTGTCTGGTGATCAAACATGTGGTGAAGCGGGTCGCTGGGCGTATTACGGTTATCGCAGGCACTGGCGCTAATTCTACCAAAGAAGCCATAGAGCTGACTCAAGCCGCCAAAGAGGCTGGCGTCGATGCCTGTCTGCTCGTCACGCCCTATTACAATAAGCCGACTCAAGAAGGTATGTATCAGCACTTTAAGGCGATTGCGGACGCGGTTGCTGTGCCGCAGATTCTATATAACGTGCCGGGGCGAACAGGCTGCGATATGTTGCCAGAGACGGTGTTCAGGCTGGCCGAGATAGCCAATATCATTGGTATCAAGGAGGCTACCGGGGATCTGGAACGGGCCAAGCAGTTAATCAACAAAGTCCCTGAGGGTTTTGCCGTCTACTCCGGAGATGATGCGACCGCGCTGGAGATGATTCTATTGGGGGGGCAGGGTAATATTTCGGTGACCGCCAATGTAGCACCACGACAGATGGCAGAGGTGTGCGCCCTGGGGCTCGCCGGTAAAGTTGATGAGGCGCGTGCGCTTAATCGACGTATTGACCATCTGCATCGTGATCTCTTTGTTGAATCTAACCCGATTCCGGTTAAGTGGGCTATGCACGAGATGGGTCTGATAGATTGTGGGATACGGTTACCGCTGACACCGCTGTCGGCTAACTATCGTTCGCGTATCCATGAAAGTCTTAAAGCTGCAGAACTGGTGTAATGTGCTGATGATGTCTCCCCGTCCTTTTGTCGCCGGCTTATTAGTCTTAATAAGCGGCTGTAGTCTGATGACCGATAATGACCTGATAGGTGGCAAGGATGCTGTGCTTCGGGATCGCGCGCAGGATTATGAGGCTTCCCCTGTGAATGCCGCCCTGGTCATTCCGGCACACCTTGATTCGGATAAGATTAAGCAGCTGTTGGTGATTCCTGATATAGGTACGGCGGCGACGGTCTCTGATCGAGCGTTTGAGATCCCAAGGCCTGACTTTTTTATTGCCGAAGCCGGTAACGAAAAGGTCAGCCTGGCTCGGGATGGTCAAGAGCGTCTGATCATCGTCGACGAGCCCTTGACAGAGGTGTGGAGCAAACTACTGGCTTTTTGGGCGTCAGATAGCAAGCAGTTGGTGCTAACGGATCCACAGCGGGGGTTGATGGAAACCGCCTGGATGGATAGTGGCGAACAGGGGCCAGGATTCTTCTCACGTCTGGCGACTCACCTCACCGGTGGTGAGGTCCAGGGGTCTGCCCACGATAAATTACGCCTGCATTTAAAGGCTGTTGATAACGCTAAGACCAGCATCAGCTTGAGGCATCTGCGTGCGTCGGTAACCGATGCCGGGCAGGCCGCAGATTGGTCTGAAAATACTGAGGATGCGGGTTATCAATCACAGATGCTGTACGAGATCCTCCATTATCTGAGCCTCTCGACCGAGGCATCAACGGCCAGTGCTATTCGCGAGCGTCAACACCAGCAGGGGCGGGTCTATTTTGGTCGCGGTTCTCTGGGTGAGCCGGTATTGAAATTGACCAACTCGGTCGATGAGGCCTGGCAGCGGGTTCAGCAGGCACTGACTCAGGCTCAGGTTGATGTCGGCTCGGCGGACAAGAGTTTAGGTAAGTACTACATTACCCATAGCTCCAGGATACCCGTAGAGGATGAAAAGTCTGTTGGTTTCTTTACCTGGCTGCATGGCGAACGCGATGCCATCACCTTCGGCATGAGTTCCTTAGGTTTGGCGTTGGGTATCGAGGCCGATGACCAGGGCCCGCGATACAGTTCTAAGACGGAGGTCGTCGTGCCGTTGAGCGAAGAGCAGGCGGTGATTGTCGAGCAGCAGCGCATGGAAGCGTCTGATGGCTTTAAGATCCGCGTAGGCGATAAGGTTCTCTATACGTTCGGGGGTGCTAAGGATAAGCGCATCGTTGCGAATGAAGGGTCTGAGGCGATCACCTTCACCGGTCAGTACCAGATTCAGCTGAAACGGCGCAGCAGTGGTATTTATATCTCGGTCTTGACCCCTTCAGGAGAGCCTGCGGTTACTCTGGTTGCTGAGGATGTGCTCTGGATTCTGAAAGAGAATATGTCAGCAAGTTGACCGGCGTTCTGGCCGCGCTTAATACGCGTTTATAGAACGGCTTACAGCCGTTAAAGGAGGGCCCGTTCTGATCTCAGAGCAGGGCCCTTTTTTATGTACAGGATGTACGGTATGTCCCGAGAGCGGGGCCGTTGTCAGTTCCCGACAACAACGGCATACCTGCGTCCCTGCAGGCAATGGCGGTAGGGACGATGGCCTGTTTTAATTTTTTATAAACAACCGAGTTTGATTTCTGGAGCCAGATAATGAAAGCAGTTTTTCTCGATGTGGCGAGTTTGGAGCCTGTGGATCTCGACATGACGCCAATACAGCGGCAGGCAACCGGCCTGCAGTTGTATCCGTCGACCTCGCCGGAGCAGCTTGATGCGCATTTGGCAGGGGCTGACATAGCCATCGTCAATAAGGTGTGCCTGGATGCCGCTACACTGGCCAGGCATCCACAGCTTCGGCTGATCTGCGTGGCCGCTACCGGGACTAATAACGTAGATCTTCAGGCCGCAGCGGAACAGGGCATCAGGGTGAGTAATTGCCAGGGTTACGGCACGGGTTCGGTGGTGCAGCATACCCTCAGTCTGATGCTCGCGTTGGCGACTCGGTTGCCGGATTACAGCGCTGCGGTTAAACGGGGTGACTGGCAACGCAGCACCGCGTTCTGCCTGCTGGATTACCCGATCATGGAGTTGCAGGGTAAAACCCTGGGCATCATTGGTTATGGTGAGCTGGGACGGGGTGTCGCCAGGGTCGCCGAGGCGCTGGGAATGAGGGTGCTGATCGCCGCCAGACCCGGCGGTGATCCGCAGCTACGACCGGATGAGGGCCGAGTCGAGCTGTCTGCGCTGCTGCCTCAGGTCGATGTGTTGAGTCTGCACTGTCCGTTAACCGATCAGAGCCGGAATCTGATCGATGCCGCGGCACTGGCGCTAATGAAGCCCGAGGCGCTGCTGATCAATGTCGCCCGTGGGGGTATCGTCGACGAACAGGCACTGGCGGACGCGTTGCGGGGCGGTCGGCTCGGGGGTGCAGCTGTCGATGTGTTAACCGTCGAGCCGCCCGTTCAGGGCAATCCGCTGCTATTTGATGATATTCCTGGTCTGATCGTCACCCCGCACTGCGCCTGGGGCAGCGTCGAGGCGCGCCAGCGGATGCTAGTGCAGATCGCCGAAAATATCGCCGCGTTTAAAGAGGGCGCGGCGCTACGCGTCGTTAGCGCCTAATTTAAATACCGCAACACGAGGAGTCGTCATGTCTCAATGTATCTATCTGGCCGGACCTCTGGGCTTTTCCGAAGTGGGGCGGTTTTTTCACCAGCAGCAGATGATTCCGGCACTGCAACAACGCGGCTTTGAGTTGCTCGATCCCTGGCAACTCAGTGATACGGCTGAGTTGCAGGCGGCTCTGGCGCTGACCGATCTGAATAAGCAGCGCGCCGAGTTGAGGCACCTGAATACCGCTATCGGCCGCATGAATACGGAGGCGATCGATCGCTGCGACTGGATCGTCGCCAACCTGGATGGGGTCGATGTGGATTCGGGTACGGCCGCTGAGATCGGCTATGGCTATGCCCGGGGCAAATGCATCTTCGGTTATCGGGGTGATTTTCGCCTCAGTTGCGATAACCTCGGCAGTACAGTGAACCTGCAGGTGGAATACTTTATTCAGGCCAGTGGTGGTGAAATCTATACCCGGTTTGAGGGGTTATTGGACGCGCTGATGGCTGCTCGTGATAAGTAAGATTCCAGGCCCGCGCGGTGTTTGATCAGAACAGCGAGGTAGGCTGGGATGTAATCCCAGCCTACGGTCAGCTTCCGGTCAAACCAATAGCGATCAGTCGATCAGGCCATACTGATCGCGGAGAATCTCGATGATCTCCGCCTTGGGGTTGTCTGACAACACCAGCGGCTTGCCGGTCACCTTCTCGGCGATATCGACATAGGTTCTGGAAACATCCATCAAGACCGATTCAGGCAGGGCGTTGTCACGCGCCAACGCCTCGCGCTCGCCCATGCGATTCTTATTGAGCAAAATATCAGGATCAGGAAAGTGCTGGAGCAGCAGCTGACGGAAGCCCTCTTTAGAGTTTTCGACGACCTTGCCATTGCGGTATTCGGCACCGTCCCAGATCCGTGATGAATCAGGGGTTCCGACCTCGTCCATATAGATCAGCTTCTGGTTACCCTGGGCATCGCTGACATAACCAAATTCAAACTTGGTATCCACAAACACCTGATCGAGTTTGCCAAGGGCCGCACTGATAACCTCGAAACCTTCTTCGAGCAGCTTTTCGTAGAGGGCGATATCGTCCAGGCTCTGGAAGTTGAAGGCGGCGAAGTTGGTTTCGATATCCTGGCGGGTGATATTGACGTCATCGACCTCGGGCACTCCGGGGATATCCTTGAGAATTCCCTTGGTCGACGGCGTGATCAGCAGCTCCGGTAAGCGCTGATCTTTTTGTAGATCGTCGGGGATCTCGATGCCACAAAACTCACGTTCGCCCTTGGCGTAGGCACGCCACATGGAGCCGGTGATGTACTGGCGGCAGATCGCTTCGATCAGTACCGGTTTGGCTTTCTGTACGATCCACACGAAGGGGTGCGGGATATCGAGGATATGGCTGTCGGCCAGACCCTGGTCACGGAACAGTTGAAACCAGTGGTTGGAGATGGCGTTTAACGCCGCTCCCTTTCCCGGTACCCCACGCATACCACCCTCGCCATGCCAGATGCAATCGAAGGCGGAGATCCGGTCGCTGATGACCATGATCGCCAAAGGCGCGTCCGCAGGCACGTCATAGCCTTTTTGTTCGATCAGGCGCCGACTATCGGCGGCGGTCAGCCAGTAAACGGAACGAACTTTACCACTGTGAACGGGGCTGTCGGTGCGGATCGGGAGATCGTTATTGACGGCTAATACCTTGTCAGCAAGACTCATTATACGACTGTCCTGTATAGCTGCAGATTGAATGAAGGGTATCCGGCATGGGATGCGTAATCCCAGGCTAGGAAGTGAGTATGTCCGGAACACGATTCTAGCAAAACTAGCGCCCGAGGCCACCGTTTTGAGCCTTTGGCAGCTTAAAAGGGGCAGGGGGCTTCAAAGTGGAGCGGTTGTTGGCTGAGCGGGTGGTTCAGACCCAATTGCTGGGCATGCAGCAGCAGCCGGTCGGCCTGCTGTAATGCCTGAGCATCGGCATAGAAGCGATCACCGAGCATCGGGTGGCCGATGGCCTGCATATGGACCCGTAGCTGGTGAGAGCGGCCGGTGATCGGTATCAACTCGACGCGGGCGCGATCCGGGAGTTGTTCGAGCACCCGGTAATGGGTTAGCGCTTGCTTGCCCTGCGCGTGATCGACCATCTGTCTGGGGCGATTGTCCCAGTCGCAGCGTACGGGCAGTTCGACCGAGCCACTGGCATGCTCCAGCACACCCGCGACCACGGCGATATAGCGCTTGCTGGTCTCACGGTCGTGAAACTGGCGGCTTAGCTCGCGATGGCTGTCGGCATCCAGTGCCAGCACCAGGATCCCGGAGGTCGCGCAATCCAGGCGGTGGACGATTCGAACGGTTGGGAAGTGGGGCTGCAACCGGTGAAGCAGACAGTCCTGATTGTCCGGGCCGCGACCGGGAACCGACAGCAGGTCATGAGGCTTGTTGGCGACGACGATCTGCTCGTCAGCGTAGAGGATCTCGATCATAGTGGGCCTGCTTCACGGAGGATCGCCAGCAATCCGCAGTCGCTTGCCGAGGCTGCAGGTGCCAAAATTGGGCGACCGGGGGGCTTCTAGAGTCCCTTGCTGAGGCTGCGGGGGGGCTGCGGGTATAGGACAGCTAGACCGCACTCCAGAGGGTGAGTTTTTGGAACCAGGAATTACACCTGAGTCGCTGATTCAGCTGTTCCGTCAGGACGTGATGGTTCTGAGGGTTTTTGAGCGGGACCCCCTCGGCGGCGGCCTCGATAAACAGATCGATTTCTATTTTTCCACCCAAGTAATGCAGGTTGATCCTGCTGCGCTGCAGTTCGGGGGCGAGATCTTGCAAGGCATCGTCGACCGCTTGTTTGACTGCAGAACGCAGTGGCAATAGCTGGCAGAGCAGCGATTCATCGTCATCTTCGGTATCGATGTGGAAGATGATATGGCCTATCGATGAAAACTTCTTCAGTAACCGGAGAACCGCCGTATCGCCGATATAATGACCTTCAGAGGCGCTGATATAGGGTGCGACCTGCAGGTGCATCTCCAACAGGGACTTAGCGCCCATCTGCCGTGATTTAAAGCTATGTACCGCCACGACACCCTCGACGCTCAGTACTTCCTCGGTCAGGGCATCCAGCTCTTCCTGGGGCAGGGCCGTATCGACCAGCTCCTGTAAGCTTTTCCAGCTCAGGTCCCAGCCGATCTTGGCGACAAAGATGGCCACCCCGACGGCCGCCAGGTTATCGAGCCAGGGCAATCCGAGCATCGCCCCGCCGATACCGACAAAGACCACGATCGAAGAGTACGCATCGGTACGCGAATGCCAGGCATTGGCAATCAGCAGGTCGGACTTCAGTTTCTTGCCGGCCGCCAGGGTGTAGCGGAAGATCCACTCCTTGGAGAGAATAGAGATCAGGGCGACAACCAGCGTGGGCCAGCCGGGCAGCGAGTTCTCATTGCCTGAGAAGAGACTCATGATACTCTCGAAGGCCATCGCCCCGGCAACCGCCACCAGGATAAAACCCAATGCGACCGTGCCCAGCGTTTCGAAACGCTCGTGGCCATAGGGGTGCTCTGCATCGGGTTCGGCATAGGAGAAATTGACGATCGCCACCACCATCACATCGGTGAGCAGATCCGACAGCGAATGGATGCCGTCCGCGACCAAGGCGTGGGATGAATACAGAATGCCGATCAGAATCTTGGCGACACCGAGCAGGGTATCGAGTACGGCACCAATCCAGGTCACTCGAATGGCGTGCTTACGCTTATCATCAGGGAGGTCAAAGTCCTGAGAGAGAGGGCTGTGGCTGTGACTATGGCCGTGGCTGTGGCTGTGGTCGTGTTTTTCTGTCTGCATGGCAACGGGTATCAGGATCTGTAGGCAGTGATCTTAAGGGCGTGCTTGGCGTTAGGCTATCATCGCTCACCATCCCGTTCCATTCCATGAGGGCAGCGCAGTGAGCGTTGTTTCGGCTGTTTGACAGGCGCTATGCCTCAGCCTTCACTCTCAGTCTTCACCCTCATAGATGCAGCCGCAGGTGCAGGTTTCCTTGATCAGGATCCGGCTTAACTGCGGAAGGGCGGGTTTAAGCTCGTTCCAGATCCAGCGCGCCAGGACTTCACTGGTCGGATTTTCTAAACCAGGAATGTCATTCAGGTAATGATGATCGAGTCGGTCATAAATTGGCTTAAAGATCTGTTTTATATCAGTAAAATCGATTATCCAACCGCTGTGTGGATCCACCTCACCGCTGACGTAGATGCGCACAAAAAAAGAGTGGCCGTGCAGCCGTCCGCATTTATGTCCCTCGGGTACATGGGGCAGCAGATGAGCGGCTTCGAAGGTGAACTCTTTGTAGATTTGCATCTTGTCTATAACTCTTTGTAATAAATAGATTTATATTTCTTTTCTTGAATTGGGCTCCGCTTGGGGCTCCTAAAGAAATATCCCGAAACTAAAAACGCCCCGATCTCTCGAGGCGCGTTCATTATTAGGATATGGCTAGAATAGCCCCAGCTAAAGCCGAGGTCAAAACTGTTTAGGCGGTCAGCACTGCCATCAGCGCATCAGATGCCTCAGCCTGCAACACAGCCAGTTCAGCGCTATCACTCAGCTCTATGCCGAGTGCCAGCCGAACATCAGCCCGCAAAAAGTCAACCCACA
>JBLHND010000018.1:0-33211 GCA_047622605.1 Motiliproteus sp.
GACTCAGCCCTTAACCGTCTGCTTGATCTCTTTCAGGCTGCTGTGGCTGACGTTGACGCCCTTTACCAGAAAGATCAGGTGCTGGCTGGCCCCTAAAGTACCGACTCAGCCCTTAACCGTCTGCTTGATCTCTTTCAGGCTGCTGTGGCTGACGTTGACGCCCTTTACCAGAAAGATCAGGTGCTGGCTGATATTACGACTCAGATCACCGATCCGCTCCAGGCTGCGTAACACCCAGATCACGTTCAACACCCGGCTGATACTGCGCGGATCCTCCATCATGTAGGTGATCAACGAGCGCATCGCGGTCTTATAGACGTCATCGACATCACGATCCTTCTTCACCACCCGGTAGGCCATATCGATATCGTAGCGCGCAAACGCCGTCAGCGTCTCTGACAACATCTCCCGAATCAGGCTACCTAGCTGACGGATCTCATTGAAGCCCCGAGGCGCGTCCCCCTCGTTGGCCAGCTCTATCGCGTATCTTGCGATACCCGAGGATTCATCACCGATCCGCTCCAGATCATTCACCGCACGACTGATCGCGATAATCATCCGCAGATCGCCGGCCGCAGGCTGACGCCGGGCGATAATTCGAGTGCACTGCTCTTCGATCTCAATATCCCAGGCATTGACCTGCTCATCGGCCTTGAGGGCACGTCCGGCCATCTCTACGTCACCCTCGACCAGCGCATCGAGCGCCTGGTTAAGCTGGGTTTCAGCGATGCCTCCCATGGTCATCAGGTGACTCTTGATTGCCTCCAGCTCTGCGTTGAACTGCTGTGAGATATGGTCTGTATGTGCGTCTTTGTTAAAAGCCATCTGTGCCTACCTTATTAATAATCAGGGGGATGCTCAGGAACCTGCGATTAAGTCCGGGGAGTGCTCTGCAGGGCGTCCAGAGGAGCAAGGGACCTGTCCCATATCCCTAGCCGTAACGCCCGGTAATATAGTCTTCGGTCTGTTTCTTCTGCGGCGCTGTAAACAACGTATCCGTGGCACCAAACTCAATCTGATCACCCATGTACATAAACGCCGTGTAGTCAGAGACCCGCGCCGCCTGCTGCATATTGTGGGTAACGATAACGATGGTGAACTCTTTTTTCAGCTCGTGGATCAGCTCCTCGATCTTAAGGGTCGAAATCGGATCCAGTGCCGAGGCCGGCTCATCCAACAGCAGCACCTCAGGCTTGACCGCGATGGTGCGTGCGATGACCAGACGCTGCTGCTGACCGCCCGACATCCCCAACGCACTCTCGTGCAGGCGATCCTTGACCTCATCCCACAACGCCGCCGAGCGCAGCGCCCACTCCACGGTATCATCGAGCAGGCGCTTCTTGTTGATGCCATGAATACGCAGCCCGTAAGCGACGTTTTCATAGATGGTCTTAGGGAAGGGGTTGGGTTTCTGGAACACCATCCCTATCCGGCGGCGCAATTCTGCGACCTCAACATTGCGGTCATAGATATTGTTACCCTCCAACAGGATCTTGCCGTCGATGCGACAGAAGTCGATCAGATCGTTCATCCGGTTGAAACAGCGCAGCAGGGTGGATTTGCCGCAACCACTGGGACCGATAAAGGCGGTGACCCGGTTTTTAGGGATATCCATACTGATCCCATTCAGCGCCTGCTTGTCGCCATAGTAGAGATTAAGGTCCCGCACCTGCAGCGCCAGAGTCTCCTGCGACAGATCCAGCACGCCTGAATTACGGCCGAGCGCTGTGATATCGATACTATGGCCCTTCTTATTGGCGCTCTTCTTATTCACCTGGGTTGCATCCTGAGCGGACGTTTGCTTGTCGAGTGTTTCTGGGGTCAAGATCGTTGCCATGGTTATATCAACTCAATCAGTGTTCAAGTGCTTTATATTTTTCCCGCAGACGATTACGGATCGCTACGGCACTCAGGTTCAACAGCACTATAACCACCACCAACAGCAACGCGGTAGCATAGACCAGCGGCCGTGCCGCCTCGACGTTAGGGCTCTGAAACCCGACATCGTAGATATGAAAGCCCAGATGCATGAATTTCTGGTCCAGATGGACGAACGGATAGTTGCCATCCAGCGGCAGCGAAGGCGCCAGTTTGACCACCCCCACCAGCATCAGCGGTGCCACCTCACCGGCAGCGCGGGCCACCGCCAGGATCACCCCGGTCATCATCGCAGGGCTTGCCATCGGCAGCACCACCTTCCAGAGTGTTTCAGCCTTGGTGGCCCCCAGCGCCAGCGAGCCTTCGCGCAGCGAACGAGGGATCCGCGACAGCCCCTCTTCGGTAGCGACGATCACCACCGGCAGGGTCAGCAACGCCAGGGTCAGCGAGGCCCACATCAACCCTGGTGTGCCGAAGGTCGGCGCCGGCAGGGCTTCAGGAAAGAACAGCTGGTCGATATTGCCACCCAGGAAGTAGATAAAGAAACCCAGCCCGAAGACCCCGTAAACGATCGACGGCACCCCAGCCAGATTATTGACCGCGATCCTGATCAGTCGGGTCACCAGTCCCTGCTTGGCATATTCGCGCAGATACACGGCGGCGACTATTCCCAGAGGGGTCACCAGGATCGCCATCAACAGCACCATCATCACGGTGCCAAAGATCGCCGGAAACACGCCACCCTCGGTATTGGCTTCACGTGGTTCGTCGGTCAGAAATTCCCAGAGTTTGACACAGTAGAACAGCATCTTATCCGGTATGGACATGGCGTTGGGGCGATAGGCATGGACGATCTTGCTCAGCGAGATCTCCAGCTGCCGACCATCGGCCACCTCCGCCACCAGGCTATCGCGCCCGATCTGCCCATACAGCTCCACCAGCTCAAGCTGCATCCCCTGGTACTTCAGCTTGAGCGCCTCCCGCTCTGCGGCGATATCGGCCTGATCCGCGGGGGTAAAATTATCGTCTAGCTGCAAGCTGCGGGTTCTCAGACGCAGGCGTTCAAGCTGGGCGTTGACGGCGCCTATCTCATGTTTTTCAACATCGTCGATCTGATCTGCCAGCCCTTCGGCCCGCTCGATACGCCGCTGCAGCTCGCTCCACAGCGCTTCGTAACGCGCCGCCTCCTGACCGGGTTCGAAACTGCCGAGGACCTCATCCTGCTGTTTCAGCTGACGCAGATAGCCGTAAAAGTTGCCCCACTCACGGCGCTCGGATACAAACAACTGCTCGGGATAATCGACCCCTTGCAACCGGGCTTCCATCACCCAGCGAAAATCGGTGCCGGTCACATCCCTGTTGCCCATCTTGATCAGGTCACGGCGGACGAACTCGACCCCCTCGGCCACCTCGACCCCTGCTTCACGCAGTTGCATGGCCGGGTCTTTCTTGGTGCCGGCCACCTCGCCAATGACCTGGCTGACAGAGCCGTCTCTTTCGAGATAATCCGCCTGGAGGATATCCGCCGGCCAGAAGTGCCCCAGACCCCGGACTGCGATCAGCAGCAGCAGCCCGGCGACCATGATCACATTCAGCGCGACCGCCCCACCCGTTAGCCAGACCCAGGGCTGGCCGGTTTTCATCCATGCTTTTACAGAGATCTTCATCAGTTGTTATTCCTCAAACGCGGCTCTTTAAATCCGGTACGGCACACAGGCACTAGCATCATCATAAGGATCCGTATTTACGCCGCAGACGCTGGCGAATCACTTCGGCCACCGTATTGACCACAAAGGTAAAGCTGAACAGCACCAGCGCTGCCAGGAACAGAATCCGGAAGTGCGAGCTGCCCACTTCAGCCTCAGGCATCTCCACCGCGATATTAGCGGCCAGGGTGCGCATCCCTTCGAACAGGTTCATATCCATGATCGGGGTGTTACCGGTCGCCATCAGCACGATCATGGTTTCACCCACCGCCCGTCCCATACCGATCATCACCGCCGAGAAGATGGCGGGACTCGCGGTCGGAATTACCACCCCCACCAGGGTCTGCCAGGGTGTCGCGCCCAGCGCCAGGGAGCCGTTACTGAGCGACTGAGGCACACTGAAGATCGCATCCTCGGTGATCGAGAAGATCGTCGGAATCACCGCAAAGCCCATCGCCAGCCCCACGACCAGGGCATTACGCTGATCAAAACTGATGCCCAGATCACGGGTGATAAAGGCGCGCATATCGCCACCAAAAAACCACTCTTCGATGCTCGAACCCAGCGGCAGACAGAGCCAGCTCAGCAGGATGATCACCGGAATCAACAGCAGCGCATCCCAACCGTCGGGCACCCGTAAGCGGATCGACTTGGGCAGGTTATGCCACAGATATGCAAACAGCAGTACGCCCAGGGGAACCACCGTCAGCAGGGTAAAGACGCTGGTCAGCCGATCCTCGATAAAGGGCGCCAGCCACAGACCGGCCAGAAAACCCAGAATCACGGTCGGCAACGCTTCCATCAACTCGATAAAGGGTTTGATCTTGGTGCGTAGTTTGGGTGCCATAAAGTAGGCGGTATAGATCGCACCGCAGATCGCCAGCGGCGTCGCCATCAGCATGGCGTAAAACGCGGCCTTAAGGGTGCCGAACGCCAGAGGTGCGAGCGAGTATTTAGGCTCGAAATCATTGCTCGATGCCGACGACTGCCACACATAATCAGGCAACTCGTAGCCTTCGTACCAGACCTCCTCCCATAGCGAACTCCAGGAGACCTCGGGATGCTCGTTATCGACGTCCCAGAGGCTGATCATTCCCGCGCCATCTTCCAGCAGCAGCGTACTGGCCCGAGGGGCCATCGCAATCTGGACCACGCCCTGGTCGGTCAGCTTTTGGGTCAATACGCGGTTATGGGCGGTCGAATTGTAGAAGCTGACCTCGCCGTTCTGCTCCGCCACTACAAAGCCTTTGCGGCGGTGCTCGATCGTCAACGCGACGACCGGCGCAGGACTCGGATCACTGAAGCTGCGAATCTTGGTCAGCAGGTAAGCGTTGTCCGGATCGCGAACCAGAAACCACTGCTGGGTGACACCGAGGCTATCGGCGATCAACAGCGAGCTGCCGCCCAACAGGAACTCTGCCCGAGTGATCTCGCCTGCAGTAATCTCAAGCGGCGGATGGATGACCGGCGCCGAGAAATCCCGCAGATCAACCGTCGTCAGCCAACCGTTTTTAAACGTCACGAACAACCAGCGCGCATCCGGACTGATCAGCAGCTGCTGCACGCCCTGAGTATCGATTCCGATGGCCGTATGCTCGGTACGGATCTCGACCGCTTCGGTGATAAAGTTGACCTCTTTAGCGAACCGGGTCGCCATCAGCATGCCGTCGGCATCCAGCGCCACCGCCAGCAACTTATCTGCGCTATCGCGGACCGCCAGTCGGCTAACGACACCTAGCATCGGCGCCAGCTCCAGGGAAGCATCCGCATAGGGATACTCGATATAGGGCCTGATGTTGCGCACATCATTGGGGTAGCTGATCTTATACTGGTGCCGAGCAAAGGTCAGAGTGCCATCGGCATTAGCCAGCGCGAAGCTTTGCCCGGCTTCGGATCCCAGGGCAAAAGCGACCGGTTCAGCGCCTGCCACCCCTATCGACTCCTGCAGCAGCACGGCGCCGCTGCGGGTGTCGAAGAAACTGGCCTGCCCTTGGACATCGAGGCGCAGGCCCACTTCCGCCTGTTCTTCGGCCGTCAGATACCAGGTGGGCACATCGGCACCCGGCCGGGCATAGGGAACCACCTGCTGCCCCTGATACTGTGCCGGGTTGATCTGGGCGGTATGAAACAGTGGCATCACTTCATACAGCAGGTAGATAAAGATCAGCATGATCGCAAGGATCACACTCAGGCCACCCATACCGACCAGGAGTCCCGCCAGGCGATCCTTAAAACGACGATAGCCGCGTAGCCGAGCGGCCGCAGGGGTATCAAACTGAAGATCGGGGGCTGACTTAGTAACAGCAGTGACTGATGAGGTCATTAACAAGCTCTCGGATATGTTGATGCCGCTAGAGTAACGAGCAGATATGACAGAATAATGACAGAATAATGACAAACCGTCCTTGGGGGTCGGGCTGAAGACCGAACTATAGGATGTAGCAAGTGCCGTCCATGCAGGAGCCTTCAGCTGCTAACCTACAAAGGGCCCTGTACATCGCCGCTCCTGCGCATCCATGCGCCCGCGGCATACCGTACATCCTGTACATCGCCGCTCCTGCGCATCCATGCGCCCGCGGCATACCGTACATCCTGTACATAAAGGGAAGCATCCTGCTTCCCCGAGATATCGTCCATGATTAGCGGGCTTGGAACTAGTTAGCGGCCTGAGTCATATCAAGACCAAGAGTGGCCAGAGTCTTCTCGACCACGCTGCTGGGTAGTGGGATATAGCCATCTTTAACGACGACTTCCTGACCCGACTTGGACATCACCATCTTGATGAATTCGCGCTCCAGGGGTGCCAGAGGCTTATTCGGAGCTTTGTTAACATACACATAGAGGAAGCGTGACAGAGGATACTTACCGCTAAGCGCCATCTCCGGCGTCGCTGCAATATACCCAGAACCTTTCTTGCTCAGCGGGACCGCACGCACGCTGGAGGTCATATAGCCGATACCCGAGTAACCGATACCGTTAAGCGAGGTCGAGACCGACTGTACTACGGACGCAGAACCGGGCTGCTCGTTGACGCTGTTCTTATAGTCGCCCTTGCAGAGTGCCTTCTTCTTGAAGTAACCGTAGGTGCCTGAAACCGAGTTACGGCCATAGATCTGAATATCCTGCTTACCCAGATTTCCGCCGATGTCCAGATCACCCCAGGTCGAAACATCATCAACGGCTCCACATTTGCGAGTACTGGAGAACACGGCATCGACCTCGGCAATACTCATCCCCTTGATCGGGTTATCCTTATGAACAAAGACCGCCAGCGCATCGATCGCCACCGGAATCGCAGTCGGCTTGTAGCCAAATCTGTTTTCAAACCCTTCCAGCTCCTTGTCCTTCATCTTGCGGCTCATAGGGCCGATATTGGAGGTCCCTTCGGTCAGTGCGGGGGGCGCTGTAGAGGAGCCTGCTGCCTGAATCTGAATATTGATATTGGGATAGTTGCGCTTAAAATCTTCAGCCCAAAGGGTCATCAGGTTAGCCAGAGTATCGGAACCTACACTGGACAGGTTACCCGACACGCCGCTGGTCTTTTCGTAGACCGGCAAGTTAGGATCCAGTAGATCAACGGCCTGGGCACTGCCCGCAAAGCCGGTAGCGGAAATCGCCATAACGGCCAGTAATTTTTTCGCGTTCATTGGATGCTCCTGCATTTAGATTCAGTGTATTGCCCGGTTCACTCAGCAAGTGGGCTCACTATAATCAGACTTTGTGACAGTTGGATTACAACGAACAAAACTCGTACGCAAGGGCATACGACTAAAGCAGTAGGATCAAGTATCCGGCATGCTATGATTGCTGCCTTAGTATTCCATCACAGTCGCTTTAAGAACAAGCCGCTTTAATAAGAAGAAGAAAACCGATGAACGATACCGACAGCCTGCACACTCCCGAAGGGACCCTCATCCTGCAACTGGCCGCAACTCGCCACGATACCAATAGTTTTGGTGATATCCACGGCGGCTGGCTCTCGGCCCAAGTGGTTACGGCCGCCGAGATCCACGCCGCACAGGTCGCCAGCGGCCGTATCGCCACGGTCTCGATTGGCGCCATCGAATTTATGTCGCCGGTACTGGTAGGCACCCTGTTGAGTTTTTACACGCGGATCAAAGAGACGGGGAACAGCTCGATCCGCATCCAGATCGATGTCTGGGGACGCTGCTCCGATGGCTCAACTTTTCGTAAGATCACCGAAGCTGAAACGGTACAGGTCGCACTCGACGCCAATGGCCGCATCCGCCAGCTACCGCAATAACGGCACAGTATTCCAACAATGCTGGCAAGGTGCCGTCATCGTCAGGTTGAAGCCCGCGCTACCAGGATGTAGCTAGTGCCGTCCATGCAGGAGCGCTTAACGGCGAACCCACAGAGAACGTCCCCCTTATCCCTGCCTCATCCCTGCCTTATCCAAAACCAAAAAAACCGGCAAATACCGGTTTTTTTCAGTCGCACAGGGTAGCCGGCGATAGTAACGCCGGCCTAGCAGCCTGTTACTGGTCTGCTTCGTACGCCTTGACGCCTTCCAGGATCGCGCTGCGCGCGGCCGCGGCATCCGACCAGCCTTCAACCTTGACCCATTTATTAGGCTCCAGGGTCTTATAATTTTCGAAGAAATGCTTGATCTGATCACGCAGCAGCTGAGGAATGTCCTCGACATCCTGAACCCCAATGTACTCCTTGGTCAGCTTTTCGTGCGGGACGGCAACCAGCTTGGCATCTTCGCCTGCTTCGTCGGTCATATTGAGAACACCTACCGGACGGCAGCGGATCACAGAACCTATCGCGATCGGGTGCGGGGTGATAACCAGTACATCTACCGCATCACCATCATCAGCCAGAGTATTGTTGATGTAACCGTAGTTGGCCGGGTAGAACATAGGCGCGGTCATAAAACGATCGACCATCAGAGAGTCGGTCTCTTTATCGATCTCGTATTTGACCGGCACGCTGGCGTTGGCAGGAATCTCGATGATGACATAGATATCGTTGGGCAGGTCTTTACCCGCTGGGACTTTCGCAAAGCTCATGGCATAGCCTTCTGTAAAAAGGAGGGGAAATGATCAGAATAAATAGGGGCGTAATTATAGGTTAGTCGGACGGACTGCTGTCAATAATACCTTGGTTTCAAGGAAGCTTTATGGCCAGCGGCACCTAGTCGGCGCAGAGCCCGTAAAGAGCGCCAGTGAAGAAAGCTCGTGGCAGCGTCAGATAAGGCTGCTATCCCCGGAAGTCACCCGGAAGTCACCCGAAAGTCGCCCGGCTGGCACCTGCCGGGCTCCTTGCTTGGGGTAGGCGGCGTTATACGGCGGCTACTTTAGCATCCCGGTGATAACGCATAACCGTTTCAACTTCTTCTTTGGAGCCGAGTACGACCGAAACCCGCTCGTGAATCTGAGCTGGCTGAACGTTCATGATATCGATCTGGGTGTTGACGCTGCGCCCACCCGCCTGCTCGATCAGCATGCTCATCGGGTTGCCTTCGTACATCAGCCGCAGCTTGCCAGGCTTGTGTGGCTCGCGCGCATCCCAGGGGTACAGAAAAACACCGCCACGGGTCAGGATACGATGAACTTCGGCCACCATCGAGGCGATCCAACGCATGTTATAGCGCTTGCCTCGCGGGCCCTCTTCGCCGGACAGTAGGTCCTGGACATACTGCTGGATCGGCGCCTCCCAGAAGCGCTGGTTAGACATATTGATGGCGAACTCCTGGGTCGTCTCAGGGATCATCACCTGCTCACGGGTGAGGTAGAATTCGCCATTGTGGCCCAGGGTAAACATATTCACCCCTTCACCGGTGGTCAGCGCCAGGATGCACGAGGGGCCGTAGAGTACATAGCCGGCAGCCACCTGCTTATATCCCGGCTGCAGGTAGGCATGTTCTTCGGCAGCATTAAAACCGTCCTGGGCTTCGAGGACGGAGAAGATAGTACCCACGGTGACATTGATATCAATATTGGAGGAACCATCCAGCGGATCGAAGGTGACCAGGTAGCGCCCCTCGGGGTGGCAGGCTACCGGAAAATCTTCCTCCTCTGAAGCCATGCCGCGCACCAGATCGGATTCACTGAGCGTTTGCTTGATAAGATCGTTGGAGATCACATCCAGCTTTTTCTGGGTCTCACCCTGAATATTTTCAGTCTGGTTGGTGCCGAGAATGCCTGCGAGTGCGCCATCATTAAGCTTGGCGTTTATCTCTTTGCAGGAGGACATCAGGATGTTGATCAGTTCAATCAAATCAGCGGGGGAATCGCTGTGTTTCAGAAACTGGCTGAGCAGTTGCATGGGTAAATCCTGTCTTTAATATGACGATTTAATAGCAGAGAGACCTTGAGGTTTGTGATGATACGTGAAGCCTTGCCCCAATGCATGAAAAACAGAAACTGAAAGGCCATATTCGCTGACCCTGGGTAGAAACTGGCTAGATATCGACTAAATAGCTCAGCACGGGCTGAACTGCTATGCTTCGATCACTTTTTTTTACTGACGGATGAGGTCGGTATGCATCTGCATATATTAGGTATTTGCGGTACCTTTATGGGGTCGCTAGCGTTACTGGCCAAAGCCCGGGGGTTTAGGGTCAGCGGTTGCGATGCCAACGTCTATCCGCCGATGAGCACCCAGCTGGCCGAGCAGGGCATCGAACTGCTACAAGGCTATAAACTCGAGCATCTGCAGCCGCGTCCGGACCTGGTGATCATCGGCAATGCGCTGTCGCGCGGTAATCCTTGTGTCGAACAGGTGCTGAATGAAGGCATCCCCTACTGCTCGGGCCCACAGTGGTTGGCTGACGAGATCCTGCAGGACAAATGGGTGCTGGCCGTTGCCGGCACTCATGGCAAGACCTCGACCAGCAGCATGCTGGCCTGGGTGCTGGAGTATGCCGGCATGGCGCCGGGCTTTTTGATCGGCGGCGTGCCGAGTAATTTTGGACTCTCCGCCCGTCTGGGTGACACCCCGTTCTTCGTTATCGAGGCGGATGAGTACGACACCGCGTTTTTCGACAAACGCTCCAAGTTTGTCCATTACCGCCCACGTACAGCGATCCTCAACAACCTCGAGTTTGATCATGCCGATATCTTCGACGACCTGGCGGCGATCGAACGTCAATTTCACCATCTGGTGCGCACCATCCCTGCCAATGGCCAGATCATCGCCGCCCAGGCGGATAGCAACCTGACCCGGGTGCTGGAGCAGGGCTGCTGGACCCCGGTCATAGGCTTTGGCCTGGACTCACCGGCTGAGTGGCAGGCTCGCCTGCTCAAGGATGACGGCTCCGCCTTTGAGGTGATGCTCGATGGCCAGGCTGTGGCCCGCGTATGCTGGAACCAGACGGGGCAGCATTCGGTCCTTAACGGCCTGGCGGCGATGGCTGCAGCGAGGCATGTCGGGGTGACCCCCGAGCATAGCGCCGAGGCCCTGAGTTTATTCACCGGCGTCAAGCGGCGCATGGAGCTGCTGGGCACTGCGGCGGGGATCACCCTGTACGACGATTTCGCCCATCATCCTACCGCGATCGAAACGACCCTGCAGGGGCTACGTGCCAGGGCGGGCGATAGGCCGGTGCTGGCGATCATCGAACCCCGCTCCAACAGCATGCGCTTGGGAAGTCACCGTCAGGCCCTGGCGCCCGCCACCCAGGCCGCCAGCGAAGTGTTCTGGTACCAGCCTGCCGGATTGGATTGGGACCTAGAGGCGCTGGTGGCGGAAAGCCCGGTTCCTGCGCGGGTCTTTAACAGCGTGGATGCCATTATAGAGGCCGTCAAGGCCTATAGAGATCGTGATGCCGAGGTGGTCATCATGAGCAATGGCGGCTTCGAGGGGATACATCAGCGGCTGCTGAGGGCATTGCAGGCTCTGGATGCCTGAGTACCCACCCGACTCGACAACAGCGGCTGCGCCGTTAATGCAAGCGGCTGCGCCGTTAATGCAAGCGGCTGCGCCGTTAATGCAGTGTCGCCCCGGTTGCGGCGCCTGCTGTATCGCGCCCTCGATCTCCTCGCCTATTCCGGGAATGCCTGAGGGCAAGCCGGCCTTCGTTCGCTGCGTACAGCTCGACGACAGCAACCGCTGCCGCCTGTTCGGGCAGCCGGAGCGCCCGGCCGTCTGCTTGGCGTTCGCCGCCGACTATGCGCTCTGCGGGGATACCGATCAGCAGGCACTGGAACTGATCACCCTTCTTGAACACTGCACTGCCGATTAGCACTAGGATCTGGGGATACGGATCAGCGGGCGCTGGAGCTGCTGATTGCTCTGCTTGAGCACTGCACTGCTGATTCCTCCACCGATTAGCGTTAGAATGCGCCTCGTTATGAGTGCTAACGTCTCTTTAAGAGTGCTAACGTCTCTCTAAGAGTACCAGTGTCTCTTTTTATCCTTGCCTCACTCACGCACCGGTCTGCTCATGTCCAAGATTCTTGCCCTAGATACCTCCACGCAAGCCTGTTCGGTCGCTCTCTGGATCGATGGCGAGGTGCGGGAGGATTTTCGCGATATTCCGCGCCAGCACACCCAGCTACTCTTGCCGATGGTACAGCAGCTACTGAGTGACGCCGGGCTGACCCTTAAGCAGCTCGATGGCATCGCTTTTGGACGAGGACCGGGGTCTTTTACCGGGCTGCGTATCTGCACCGGCGTCACTCAGGGGCTGGCGCTGGGCGCAGATCTGCCGGTGGCACCCGTCTCAACGCTGGCGGCGCTGGCGGTGATGGCGCGGGATGAGTTCCAGGCCGACGGCGTACTAACGGCGCTGGATGCGCGGATGGATGAACTCTATTGGGGGTGTTATCAGATCGATAGCAGCAGCGCCTTACCGATCCTGGTCGGCGAAGAGCGAGTCTGCGCACCCGAGTCGGTAACCCTGCCCTCATCAATGCCGGGCAAATGGATCGGCTACGGCACCGGCTGGTGTTATCGCGAGCGCCTGCCCGAGGCGGTGCGCAATGCGGTGGTGCATGTCGAAGAACCGCGAGAGCCGCGCGCCGCCGCCATCGCCCGGCTCGGTGCAGTCATGATAGCGGCCGGCCAGGGCGTGCTGCCGGAGCAGGCACTGCCTGTTTATCTACGTGATAAGGTCGCGTTCAAGAAAGGCGAACAACGCAAAGGGAATCGTTAACTAAGAGATGCCGTTCACCAGCATTGCCTACCTTATTCAGAATGACAAGGTCGCGTTCAAGAAAGGCGAACAACGCAAAGGGAATCGCTAACGAAGAGATGCCGTTCAGTTAGGTGCTGCGTGACAAGATGATGTTCAAGAAAGACCAACAACGCAAAGGGAATCGCTAACATGCCGTTCAGTTACATTCTATTTCTGGCCCTGCTGCAGGGCCTGACCGAGTTTCTACCGATCTCCAGCTCTGCGCATCTGATCCTGCCGTCTCAGGTGTTTGGCTGGTCCGATCAGGGCCTGGCTTTCGATGTGGCGGTCCATGTAGGAACGCTGCTGGCCGTGCTCTACTATTTTCGCCGTGATGTTATCTTGCTGCTGATCGGTTGGCAGCGCTCGGCATTGCCCTTTAAGCACCAAAAGCGCAAGACCAGCACCCATAGCCGCCTAGCCTGGGCCATTATCATCGCCACGCTGCCAGCCTGTGTCGCGGGCCTGATCCTTAATGACCTGATCGAACAACACCTGCGTTCAATCCTGGTGATCGCCGGGACCACGATGATCTTCGGCGGGCTGCTCTGGTTCGCGGATCAGCGCCGCACCGAGACCCGTCGTAGTCGAGACCTGGGCGTGAGAGATGCGCTCTTTATCGGCTTCTCACAAGCGGCCGCACTGGTGCCCGGGACTTCGCGCTCAGGCATCACCATCAGCGTCGGCCTGATGCTGGGACTGACCCGCAAGACGGCGGCCAGATTCTCTTTCTTATTGTCGATACCCCTGATCCTGGCCGCCGGTCTGTTTAAGACCCTTGAACTGGTCAAGCAGGGCACCGAGGCGCACTGGGTCGATCTGCTGCTGGGGGTCGGGCTGTCCGGAATCAGTGCCTATTGCTGTATCTATCTATTCCTGGGAGTGATCAACCGGATCGGCATGACCCCCTTTGTGATCTACAGGATGCTGCTGGGGATGCTGCTGCTGGGGCTGTATTTTGGCCTTTAAAGCACCCTGGGCAGTGTTATTACGGCGCTGGCTCGGCTAGAATCGAGTTTGTTATTGACCTCTCACTAGCGGATATGGGCTGAGCATGCAGATCGGCGCTTCATTTAACGCACCTTCGTTGCCACAGCGACCGGCAGCCGCCACGGTCGCACCTGCCCAGCCGGACCGCGACAGGGACACTGCCCGGCCGGGTGCCGCCGCAGAACAGGCCGATTCCAGCATCGACCCCGGCAAGACCCGCAGCAGGCCACAGACCGATTCCGCAGGCTTCTACTCGACTGACCGCGCACTTTCTGCACGCGGTCAGGAAGCGATGCAAACCTACCTGACCACCGCCGGATTTCAATTCGGTAACGCCCGACCTGAACTGGTTGGCGTCGACGTCTACGCCTGACACTCTATGACACCTTCCCTGAACGGCTGGCTATCGATCTGGCCACAAAGTGCTGAACATCTCCCCCGCGCCCTTGAGCTTGCTCAGCGGCTCGGCTTGCCGCTGCAGCCGCTAGACTGCGATCCGAAGCGGCTCGATGCCGAGCAGGCCTTACTCTGTGTCGGCGCATCGGGGCTGGCGGTACAGCATGCCGGGCGGAAAGCACCGGGGCCGGTACGGGTTGATTTTCTCGGGGGTACCGTGGCACATCGAAGGCTCTTCGGTGGCGGTGCCGGGCAGCTGATCGCCAAGGCGATCGGGATTAAACAGGGGATCCGACCTCAGGTCGCCGATCTGACGGCAGGCCTGGGTCGTGACAGCTTCGTGCTGGCAACCCTGGGTTGCCGAGTCCAGCTGGTTGAGCGCGCACCCGTGGTCGGCCTGCTGCTTGAGGATGGTCTGGCTCGCGCCAAATATGATCCTGAAGTCGGGCCTATCATTACGGATATGGCGCTGCATCAGGGCGATGCGCTGGCCTGGTTGTCAGAGGTACAGACCGCTCCCGAGGTAATCTACCTTGACCCCATGTTTCCTCACAGCGACAAATCGGCCCAGGTTAAGAAAGAGATGCTGCTGTTTCGGGACCTGGTGGGTGCCGATGCCGATGCGTCAGTTCTGCTCGAGACCGCACTCGAGAGCGCGCAATACCGGGTCGTCGTTAAGCGGCCACGTAAGGCGCCGACCCTCAATGACCGCAAGCCCAGCTTTAGCCTCGACGGCAAATCGGGCCGCTTTGACGTCTATTCGATCAAGGCGCTGCGCTAGGCAGCTGAATATATGCCGATAGGGCTAGCAAGGAGCGGCCACCGTCAGGCTGAAGCCTAACCTACAAACAAGCGCCTCATTGCCGATGCATCGCCTCAAAAGAGTTCAAAAACTGCCTCACATCGTTTCACCTAAATAAAGAGCCTCTCGCAACATCGATAAAACCCCACAGACTGCGGGCCCTGCATCGATTAAGATGGGCGAAAATATCATTTAATGATAATAATCCAGGGAGGATATACGAGATCTATGAGAAAGCTCAGACAGTGGATAACGCGGATTGTCGGTGATGTGGGCACCGTCTTCTATCTATCACTACTGTTCATTGCTGCCTTTCTGGCGGCGACAGTAGCGGATCCTCAGACGGTGCAGCAACTGGCGCAAGAAACATTGGATGCGACGGAGCACAATTTTGGCTGGCTGTATCTGCTGGTGACCAGTGGTTTTGTGATCTTTACGCTGGGATTAGCCTTCTCTCGTTTCGGTAGCATTCGCCTCGGCCCGAATGACGAGCCACCCGAGTTCAAATTCACCAGCTGGCTGGCCATGATCTTTTCCGGTGGCATGGGTGTGGGCTTGGTGTTCTGGGGCGTGGCAGAGCCCATCATGCATCTAAGCTCGCCGCCCCTGGGGATAGGCACCGCAGGCACCGTAGAGGCCGCGCAGCTGGGGATGCGTTATGCCTTCTTTCATTGGGGCCTCCACCAGTGGGCTAATTTCACGGTGGTGGGCCTGGCTATTGCCTATGTTCGCTTCCGGCACAACAGTTACGGGTTAATTAGCGAAACCTTCCGCCCGTTGCTGGGAGAGCGTGTCGATCGCGGTTGGGGCAAGGCGATCGACACCCTGGCCGTGCTGTCCACCATCTTTGGTGTGGCGACAACGCTCGGAATGGGGGCGCTACAGATCAATAGCGGGCTAGCCAGGCTCTTCGGGGTGTCCTACGGCATAACATCGCAACTGTCGATCATCGCCGGGCTCGGCTCGCTGTTTATACTGTCGGCCATGACCCCCTTGGATCGCGGCATCCGTTATCTCAGTAATGCCAATATGATCGTGGCGGCAGGACTGCTGCTGTTTGTGCTAATCCTCGGCCCTACCGCGTTTATTTTCAGCGAATTGACGCAAACCCTGGGCGAATATCTGGGTAACATCGTCCAGATGAGCTTGGTGACGACCCCCTATTCCAGTGAGCACTGGGTAGAGCAATGGACCATTTTCTACTGGGCCTGGGGCCTGAGCTGGGCGCCCTTCGTCGGCAGTTTTATTGCCCGTATCTCCCGGGGGCGCACGATCCGAGAATTTGTGCTGGGGGTGATGGTCGTGCCCGTGCTCCTGAGCATGCTCTGGTTTTCCACCTTCGGCGGTTCTGCCATTTACTTCGAGCTGTTCGAACAGGCCGGTATCGCAGCCGCGGTGGCGCAGGAGGTACCGGCAGGGCTTTATGTGATGCTGGATCAGTTGCCGGGTGGGTTTTATGCGGCCATTGCCGCAGTCCTGTTGGTGTCCATGTTTGTGGTGACGTCCGCCGACTCGGCCACCTTTGTGCTGGGCATGTTCACGTCTAAGGGCATTCTTAATCCCACTCGCTTTGTCCGCATTCTCTGGGGTGTCCTGCAGTTGTTGATGGCCGGGGTACTGCTGCTTAGCGGTGGTCTGCTCGGTTTGCGTACCGTGTCCATCGTGACCGCCTTCCCTTTTATGTTGCTGATGGTGCTGATGGCTTACTCCCTTTACAAAGATCTGGCCCTGGAATGCCGACGCAAGGAAGAGCAGGAATGTGTCTTGCATGACCGCCTCGAGCGGTTGCTGCTGCGAGAATCGGAAAGGGAGGCCGCACTACAGGCAGAGGAAGAGGCTCACCCCACCGCGCCGGAAACACTGGATGAATCAGAACCAGAATCAGAACCAGAACCAGAACTAGAACTAGAACTAGAGATGCCTGGCGAGTCGCCGTTAGCGAACAAATACTAACCTCCTTAGGAGACGACCTGTCAGCGGACCCGGCAGGTGCAGGTGCAGGTGCAAGATGCGATCTGGCCCCTAACGGCTTATGATGCTGACTTCCGCCTAACGACCCAGGATCTGCTCCTTGACCAGCCCCACGAAACTTTCGACGCTCTCTGCGCTCTCGACACTGCGGCAACTTAGCCGGTTTATGCTCCCGTACCGCAACACCTGGGTCGGCGCCATGATCGCCTTATTATTTACCGCGGCGATTACCCTGACCATCGGTCAGGGTGTGCGACGGGTGATCGATAACGGCTTTGTAGCCGGTTCTATCGAGCAGCTCAACAACGCCATAGCGCTGCTGTTAATCCTGGCCCTACTGATGGCTGTCGGAACCTTTGGCCGTTTCTATCTGGTGTCCTGGTTGGGTGAACGTATTACCGCGGATATCCGCCAGGCCGTGTTCGATAACATTATCGGGCTGCATCCGAACTATTTTGAAACCAACCGCAGCGGCGAAATTATGTCGCGGCTGACCACCGATACGACCTTGCTGCAGTCGATCATTGGCAGCTCGTTTTCCATGGCCTTGCGGAGCCTGCTAACGACCAGCGGCGCGCTAATCATGCTGTTCGTGACCGATATCAAACTCAGCCTGATTATTGTCGCCGGATTGCCCCTGATTCTGCTGCCCATCCTGCTGTTCGGGCGGCGCGTCCGCGTCCTGGCCCGCAAGAGCCAGGAGAGTATCGCCGAGGTCGGCAGCTATGCCGGCGAGGTGATTCAACAGATTAAGACCGTGCAGAGCTATACCCAGGAACCCCAGGAGAGCCGCGCATTCGCGACCGAGGTCGAGCGTGCGTTTGCGGTGGCACGGCAGCGCATCGGCCAGCGTGCGGCGCTGATGGCAGTGGTCATCCTGCTGGTCTTCGGCGCCCTCTCCGCCATGCTCTGGGTCGGCGGATATGCGGTGATCGACGGCGCCATGACCGCCGGCGATCTGGGAGCATTCGTCTTCTACGCACTGCTGGTCGCGATGGGTGTCGCGACCCTGTCCGAAGTGTATGGCGAACTGCAGCGGGCCGTCGGTGCCACCGAACGGCTAATGGAGCTGCTAAGTGTCGGCAGTGAGATCACTGCGCCGGACGACCGGAAAGGCCAGCCAACCATCGACGCCGGCACACTCTGCCCCGTACTCAGCTTTGATGCCGTTACGTTCAACTACCCATCGCGCCCCAGTCAGGCGGCGCTGATCGATTTCTCTCTGACCTTGCCGCAAGGCAAAATCACCGCGCTGGTAGGCCCCTCGGGGGCGGGAAAATCCACGGTCTTCGAGCTGCTGCTGCGGTTCTACGATCCCGCCAGGGGGCGCGTCTGTTTCGATAACGTCGATATTCGGCAGCTGGATCCCCGAGACCTGCGCGGACAGATCGCCCTGGTCGCGCAGCAGCCGGCACTGTTTACCGCTAACGTGATGGACAATATCCGCTATGGCAGCCCCGATGCCACCGACAACGAGGTGATAGCCGCCGCCAAAGCAGCCTACGCGCACGCATTTATCGAACGCCTGCCCGAGGGCTATAACAGCGACTTGGGAGAACAGGGAGTGCGGCTATCCGGGGGGCAGAAGCAACGCGTCGCTATTGCCCGGGCCATCCTGAAGAACCCGCGCATCCTGCTGCTGGACGAAGCCACCAGCGCCCTGGATACCGAGAGTGAGAACAAGGTGAAGATGGCCTTGGACCGGCTGATGACCGGCCGCACGACCGTGATTATCGCCCATCGCCTCTCGACAATCCTGCATGCCGACCAGATCGCGGTTTTCGATCAGGGTCGCCATGTAGCCACCGGCACGCACCCGCAATTGCTGCAACAGTCACCACTCTATGCCCGCCTGGCAGCACTGCAGTTTGGCGCAGCCCCTGGAGAAGACCCATAATAAACAGAACGACGTCAGGCTAAAGCCTAACCCACAAAAAAACAGCTTAATGTGGGTCGGACTTTAGTCCGACAATGTAAGCCGAACCTACAAAAGGCATAGCCTTAATAATGCGGGGGTGGCGGCTCGTCAGCCGAGGACTCACCGGACTCTGGGGCCATCTGCTTGACCTGGCCGTTGATGATTTTAACCATCTGCATTAGCCGTTCCAGCTCTACCTGCTGGTGGGAAAGGGCGTCATTAAGCGCCTGAATAGTATCGTCTTGAAACGCTATCCTGGTTTGCAGGTCGATCATCTGTTCTTCGATGGTGCTCACTCGGTACTCCGGCTTAATAATTAAGTGGTTGAACATTGTCCTGACAATCGGTATACAGGGTAGTTCTTTTGCGCTTGCTGTATGCTATGCAGGTCTTAAAAGACCTATTCGGCACCCTGAGTTTCTGCGGGCCGAACCTAAATATTGCTATACCCGTGCGTTACCCCACAGCGACAGCGGTGGGGCGTGATTACTAATAATTATCCAATATCCAGAGAAGTTTATTATGAAATCAAAGACAATGTTACTAAGTGTTCTTTTCAGCGCCGTCGCGGCAGTCGTCGCCGCATCGCTCTTGCCGTCTGAAAATCTTTGGGTAGCAGCTGCTATCGTATTCGTCGCTTGCCTTTTAAGCAGCCTGTTAAGCGCTGCGTCAGCCACTGCATCCGCCTCTCCCGATGCCTCCAGCATACCCAATGGCGTCGAAGTAGTCTCCGCCGACGATGCTAACGATCTCCGTGAAGGCGGCACCGTAAAATGGTTTAACGTGACCAAGGGCTTTGGCTTTATCACCCGTGACCAGGGTGATGATGTGTTTGTTCACTTCCGCTCGATCCGCGGCAGCGGACATCGTTCTTTAAACGAAGGCCAGCGCGTTAAGTTTGAAGTAATTGAAAGCGAGAAGGGCCTGCAGGCCGAAGACGTGTCCGTCGTCGCCTAGCGACCTCTATTCGCGCGGCAGGTTCTCTGCCGCGCTTGTTGTTCCTGTGTTCCCCGTTGTTATGCTGCTCTTAGCGACGGTCTCTGTCAGTATCCCAGGCGCAACTGATCCTGACGCTCCATGATCAGCCCTGAGGCTGTGACCAGACGGATACCCTGTTCATCCAGCAAGGGCAATGCCAGACGGAGATAATCTACCGTTACCGGATAGGGATGACCTATAGCGACTGCGCTGCCATAACGGCGGGCGATCGCCAGGGTACGCATAAACTGCTGATGTACGAAGGCGGTGGTCTGTTCGTGATCCAGAAACACGTCCCTTTGCAGGCTGGGGATACCCTGCCGCTGCGCCACATCCCAGGCAACACTGTCTGCCGTGGTCCGGCTGTCGACAAAAAACAGCCCTCGCTGCCGGGCCAGCGACATGACCCACTGCATCTGCGGCTCCAGGGTCGTCAGCAAACTCCCCATATGATTATTGATGCCCTGCACATGAGGCACCGTGTCGAGATCGCTGCTCAGCACCCGCATAAAATCATCCCTGCTTAGATCGGCGGTCAACGCGCCGGGACCCAGGGGTCGATCATGGGTGTTTTCCATAGGCGCGTGCAGGATCACATCCTTAGCATTGCGAAAAGCCTGCTGCGCTAGGGTGGATCCGAACGGACTGTGAGGTAAAAACGCATAGGTAACGGGGCCGGGCAAGGCCAGCGCGGCCAAGCCCTGGGCCCAGTTATCACCGACATCATCGATGATCACCACGATGGAGGGCTGCACCACCGCATCGATCAGCCCATCGGCCTGCACCGGTTCCGCGCTCATGCCTGCGACCAGGCTCGTGACTAAGCCGAGCATCCAAAACCTGGAATATCCGCTCCGCCTGAGGTTCATTCGCGATCGTTGTTGCTGGTACTGTTGCGATTGCTGGCGACGATCGACAACGCCTTCAGCAGGTTCAGCGCCTCATTTAGCTGGTAATCGGCATTCAGCAGATCACTGTCTGCCTGACTGCGGCCATTGGTTTGCGCCTCGCTTACCGGCACCGCACTCAGGTTATCCAGATGACCGACCAGGTCCGCCTCTTTGACCCCTTTACGGCTCTCCAGTTTAGTCAGCGTAGACCGCTCCACCCGGATATCGGGCACGATGCCCTCGGCCTGAATCGAACGGCCACTGGGGGTGAAGTAACGTGCCGTCGTCAATTTCAGGGCGCGCTTATTGGTCAGCGGTAGCACGGTTTGCACCGAGCCCTTGCCGAAGCTGGGGGTGCCCATGATGATCGCACGCTTATGATCCTGGAGTGCACCCGCAACGATCTCCGAGGCCGAGGCCGAACCGCTGTTGATCAACACCACCAACGGCAGTGTGCCACTGGCATTGGCGGGGGTCGCGCTATAGCGCAACTCCGAGCGCTCGACCCTACCCTTGGTATAGACGATCAATCCGCCGTCCAGAAAGGCGTCGCTGGTCTCCACGGCGGCATTCAACACCCCACCCGGATTGTTGCGCAGATCCAGAACCAGCCCACTAAGCGCAGCCTCTTGCTTCAAAGACTCAATCGCCTTGTTCAGATCAAGACCGGTGTGCACCTGAAACTGCGAGATCCGCAGATAGCCTACATTAGCGTCGATCAGCCGACTCTTGACACTGGTCACCTTGATGACCGCCCGAGTCAGGGTCAGCTCCAGAGGCTGAGCCTCGCCTTCACGCATGATGGTGAGGACGATATCGGTGCCCGGTTTGCCTCGCATCAGGTTCACTGCCGCGCTGATACCCATTCCCCGAACCGGGTTGTTATCCAGTTTGACGATCATATCCCCCGGTTGCACACCGGCTCTCTGCGCCGGCGTATCATCGATCGGCGCGACCACTCGAATAAGACCGTCCTCCATCCCAACCTCTATGCCAAGCCCGCCGAATTCACCGCTGGTGCTCACCTGCAGATGTTCGAACGCCTCGGGATCCAGGTAGGCCGAATGCGGATCGAGACCACTGAGCATCCCCTTGATCGCATTTTCCAGCAACACGCTGTCCTCTACCGGCTCGACATAGGCACCCTTGATCCGCTCGAACACCTCGGCAAAGGTGCGTAACTCATCCAGCGGCAGCGCCAGCTTGGCATCAGCCTCGGCTGCGGCCAACACCGCACTCGAGAACCCCAGACTCAGCACTAGAGACAGGGCCACGCTCTTAACTAATTGTTTCATATAGCGTCCTTCGAACTTATTCACACACATATCAGCTCCGTTTGAGCCA
Source organism: Motiliproteus sp. (assembly GCA_047622605.1). Classification (GTDB taxonomy): domain Bacteria; phylum Pseudomonadota; class Gammaproteobacteria; order Pseudomonadales; family Balneatricaceae; genus Motiliproteus. Next base: position 22,019 of record JBLHND010000018.1, read on the forward strand.
GGCTTTCGGATTGATCGGTTCGCCTTGGTAGCGAATGGCAAAATAGAGACCTGTCTGGCTCTGGCCGCCACTATCGCCGGCACTGGCGACCTGTACCCCGGCTGCGACCCAATCACCCACTTCCTTTAGCAGGCTCTGATTATGGCCGTACAGGCTCATATAGCCGTCGCCATGATCCAGGATCAACAGCATCCCATAACCGCGCATCCAATCAGAAAAAACCACCCGACCGTTATGTACCGCATTAACCGTAGCGCCCATCTGCGCACGGATCAACATTCCATCGCGACGAACACCCAGAGAACTGTTACGCCCGAACAGTAGCGCCACCCGCGTATCCGTGGTCGGCCAGGGCAGTTTCCCCTTCAGCTTAGCAAAGGCCTGGGTGCTTACCTGTAACTCATTGAGTATCAGTGCTTGCTGGAGTTCCTCAAGCACGCCTTTTAAACGTGTCTGATCGGTTTTTAGTTGCAGCAACCGCTGGCTCTGATGCTGCGCCTGCTGCTCGACCGCCAGCAGTGCCTGTTGCCGCTGCTGTCTCGATTTCCGTAACGCTTCACCGCCTGACCGCAGCTGCTGGCGCTCCGCCTCAAGCTGCTCTCGTTGCCGTTGCAACTGCGTCTCGACCTGGTCGAGACGCTTGAGGGTCTGCTCCACCTCTGCGACCACCGTACTGCGGGCGTCGCTCACATACTGATGGTAACGTAGCATACGCGCCACCCTCTCGGGTTGCTGCTGATTAAGCAGCAACCGCAGCCGATCCTGCTGACCGGTCCTATAGGCGGCAGACACCTCCTCCGCCAATGCCTCCAGCTGCAGATCACGTTGTTGCCGTAGCTGCGACCGCTCAGTGCCAGACGCCTGAATCCGCTGCTCTTGCCGAGTAATTTGCCGCTTATTCTCGACGATCTGCTGACTAAGCCTACCGCCTTCGGTTTCGGTCTTACGCAGGGTTTGCGTCAGCTGCTGGCGCTCGCCCTGTGTCGAACGTAACTTCTTCTCCAACGCGCCTATCGCGGACTTGAGCTGCTTAAGCTGACGCTCGGTCTGCTCTGAAGCGGCTTGGGGCGCTACGGCTATGGCCGCTCCCGACAGCCACAGCAACCCCAGCAGAGCGATTCGGCAGCCGAGGCCGGATCGCGCCCGACGAGCCGACCCTATCACTCGAGCAGCAACGAACGGCCGCTCATTTCGGTAGGAGCCGCCAGCTGCATCAGCGCCAGCAGCGTCGGCGCCAGATCCGCCAGACAGCCATCGGCCAGACGTATCGCCTGAGGCCCCGCGTAGATCAGCCCTACCGGCAACAAGGTGTGGGCGGTATGGGCCTGGCCGGTCTGCGCATCGCGCATCTGCTCGACATTGCCGTGATCGGCAGAGATCAGCGCCTGACCGCCCACCCGCTCCAGCGCATCGAGCACCCGACCCAGACACAGATCCACCGCCTCAACCGCCTCAACCGCCGCCGCGAAGTTACCGGTATGACCCACCATATCGGGGTTGGCGAAGTTGCACACCAGCAGATCGAAGCGCTGCGAGGCGAGGGCCTCGATCAGGCGATCGGCCACTTCCGGGGCGCTCATCTCAGGCTGCAGATCGTAGGTCGCGACATTCGGAGAGGGCACTAAAATTCGCTCTTCGCCAACATAAGGCTGCTCACGGCCGCCGTTAAAGAAGAAGGTGACATGGGCATATTTTTCAGTCTCGGCGATGCGTAGCTGAGTCTTGCCCAGGCTCGCCATATATTCACCCAGGCCATTGCTGATCAGGCGAGGAGGAAAGGCGCAGGCCGCATCGATACTCGACGCATACTCGGTCAGCATCACGTAGTCGGCCAGCTGCGGCACGACCGCACGCTCGAAACCTTCGAACGCCTGATCCACGAACGCGCGGGTAATCTCTCGAGAGCGGTCCGGACGGAAATTAGCACAGATCAGCGCATCGCCATCCTTAACGACCCCCTTGGGCAGACCCGCCGAATCCACGATCACCGTCGCCTGCACAAACTCATCGTTCTCGTCCCGTGCATAGGCATCGGCTAACGCCTGCACCGCCGAGTCCTGGCTGAATTCGCCCTGCCCCAGCGTCATGGCATCGTAAGCCCGCTTCACTCGGTCCCAACGGTTATCCCTGTCCATCGCAAAATAACGACCGCAGACTGAGGCTATCGCCCCCACGCCCAGCGCCGCCAGCGTCGCCTCCAATGCCTCGATGGACGCCAGGGCGCTGCGCGGCGGCGTATCCCGGCCATCGAGAAAGGCATGTACGTAAACCTGGCGGGCACCACGCTCGACCGCCATTCGACAGAGCGCCTGTATATGCTGTTCATGGCTGTGCACTCCACCCGGCGACAGCAGCCCCAACAGATGCACGGCGCGACCCTTGGCGATCGCTGCATCCATCGCCTGCAGCAACACCTCGTTGGTAAACAGGGTGCCGTCGTCGACCGCCTTGGTGATCCGGGTGAAGTTTTGATACACCGTGCGTCCGGCACCTATATTCATATGCCCTACTTCAGAGTTACCCATCTGCCCTTCAGGCAAGCCAACCGCCAGCCCGGAGGTCGCCACCATCGAGTGCGGGTTCTGCGCCCAAAGACGATCCCACACCGGCGTCTTGGCCGCATGAATGGCATTATCCTGAGAACTATCGCTGATACCCCAGCCATCGAGGATAATCAGTGCGGTAGGAGATTTGGACTGAGACATAAGGCGGGGAATTCCTGATGATTGAAGAGTAGCCGGCAATTTTACGCGGTCATTCGCCGTATCGCCAGCCACGCTGGCGCACAAGCGTCTGGAGCTAAGTCTAATGCGGCGCGAACTCAGCCTGGCAGGCGCGATAGCCCTGGCTCTCACGCAGCCCCACCAGGTGCGAGCCTTCAAAATAGCTCAGCACACAGAACGGATCGGTCAGCGATAGCCGGCGGACGCAGGGATAATCGGCGCCGCAGCGCTTGAAGCGGTCAAGCTGCTGATCGCCATTCATATCCCGCTCCGCCAGATAGCTGGCAGCACGCGATTGCAGCAGCGCCAGAGCGGGCTGAGGGAGCCTGGCAAGCAATTGCTGCAGATGCTCGGCGTCCAGATAGTGCCGATAAAGCGCCGGATCGACCAGCGCTAATAATTGATAGTTAAACAGCGCCTGCTGATGATCGTTGTGGCGCTCATAGAGGGCGCCGAGCATCAAGTAACAGGTCCCCAGCACACAGCGCTGTAATTTGGTGACCGCGGCATCCAGGGTGCGCGGCTCTGCGGCCCAGCTAACAAAATAATCCGTATAGAGCCGCCCTATAGCCGCCCGATGTCCCAGTCGGGCCGCGCCAAGCAGCAACTGATCAGGCGTCAATCGGCCGGCAGCCTCCTCACCTACGCCTGATTGGGACTGCAGCGACTGCAGGTAAAGCGCCTGAGGCTGATGTCGCTCGACACCAAGACGCAAGTGCTCCCGCACCCCTGGGGTCAACGTCAGGCAACGCCTCCAGCAATAGTGCATCGCATCGAACTGCCCCAACTCGGCGGCCTGCTGTATCAGCGCCTGTCCGCGCGGCAGATCCCTAGCGACCCCATAACTCCCCTGCCGATAAAGCCAGCCCAGCAAGAACAGGCCGTCGGCGCGCTGCGCGCCCTGCATCCCTTGTCGCTGCAGTACCGCATCCGCCACCTGCCCCTGCTTGAGCTGAGCAACCAGCTCATCCACCCCCGCATCGGCCTGCGTGATAAAAGACCACAGCACCAGCATAAGGCTTAGCGCCCGGCCTAGCCTGTTCCCCTGCGCCCTGCGCTGCGCGCGCTCCTTGAAGGCCTGCCGCCGTAACGGCCCTGTCAGTAACGATCCTGAAGCTATCAGCACAGCAAGCATCGGCTAATCCACCTGCTCATCCCATTGCATCGCGCCGATCTCGACCCGAACCCAGTCGAAACCCACCTTTCGAGCCACCGACACCGCGCCATCAAGACTCTTGAATTCACGTTCCTGCAACCCTCGCTGCAGTGTCAGCAGCTCTTCGCGCGCATCCTTGGTGCGGAACCTGAGGGTCCAGCCTTTCGCCATAGATACCGGCACCGCACGGCAAAGCTCAAAACACCCAGCATTAAAAAGCAGTCTCAGTTCACGTTCTTGCATATCTAATTCTTATATTGATGCGCCTATTTTAGAATACAGTAGAGAATAGGCCAGAAACTGAAGCATCACAAATCTATTTTGATGTGTTTTTAAGCTAAAATGATGCTTTATAAATCCATATAGACTCATCATTTCTAGACTAAGATTCGTCATTTAGGGTCTGTATTTATGCACTTATAGCAGCGAGCGCTTTCCGCAGGCGACCCTGCGCTCACGCTTGGTCTAGCGCATGCCTTAGGGGTATACTGGCGCTTGTTTTTTTCGCCCTGACCCGACCACCCATGTTCACTGACTTCTGGAAATCCTGTAATGGAGCAAATGATCGAATTCGCCACCAATCACTGGGAACTCTTCGCTGCCCTAGGTGCAACCCTGGCTCTACTCCTCTTTAACGAGTCTAAGAAGGGCGGTTCAGCGCTTTCAACCCACGGGGCAGTGCAGCTGATCAACAGGGAGAACGCTGCCGTCGTCGATATCCGGCTGAAGAAAGACTTCAAGACCGGGCATATCACCGGCGCCATCAACATCCCCTACGCGGATATGGACCGTCGTATCGGCGAACTCGAGAAATACCGCAAGCGTCCCATTATCATTGTCTGCAACCTGGGCCAGACCGCCTCCGGCGCCGTCAAAAAACTCCATGACGCCGACTTTGCCAACGTGCATAGGCTCTCTGGCGGTATCAGCGAATGGAAAGGACAAAACCTTCCCGTACACAAGGCATAATCATGGCCGAAACAGTTATCTACAGCACCGCATACTGCCCCTTCTGCGTCCGCGCCAAGGCATTACTCGATAGCAAAGAGATCGCCTATAAAGAGATCCGGGTAGATCTCCAGCCCCAATTAAGAAGCGAGATGCTGACACGCAGCGGAGGCAGTCGCACCGTCCCCCAGATTTTTATCGGTGATCTGCATGTGGGTGGTTGCGACGAACTAACGACACTGGAACGCCAAGGCCGCCTCGACGCCCTGCTAAGCAGCTAAACAGCTAAACACCTTTACAGATCTATCTCATAATAAGGAGCACACATGTCTGAAGATAACAGCAACACCCAGGCGACAGGCCAGACAGCAGAGACCCCCCAGGCGCAATTTGCCGTACAACGCGTCTACCTGAAAGACGCGTCTCTCGAAGCACCCGGCGCGCCTGAAGCCTTTACCAAGCAGTGGAAGCCGGAGGTGAACTTAGAACTCAATACCCGGACTCGCGCGGTTAACGAAGGTCTCTACGAAGTGGTACTCACCGTCACCGTTACCGCTAAGAATGAGGGCGAAAATGCCTTCCTGATCGAAGTTCAACAGGCCGGCCTGTTTGCCATCACCGGCCTGGAGCAAGCTCAGCTGCAGCATACGCTTGGCGCATTCTGCCCCACGATCCTGTTTCCTTATGCGCGTGAAGCGATCGACAGCCTGGCCAACAAGGGCAGCTTCCCCTCGCTGATGCTGGCTCCGGTCAACTTTGAGGCGCTGTTTGCCGAGCAGATGCAAAAGCAGGCCCAGGCTCCCGCCCAGCCCGCAGCCGCAGAAACACACTAACTCGGCCGCATAACCGTCATCGATACCCTCATCGATGACGGTTACTTGCTCCAGCTAACTGCCGGCCTCTACCAACACCCCAGCCTATCGGTGGCCCCCCTGCTCCATATCGCCCTTTACGAACCCCGCATGCCCCAGAACACCGGCAACATTATCCGCCTGGTGTCCAATAACGGCTGCCATCTGCACCTGATCGAACCCCTGGGGTTTGAGATGGATGAAAAGAAACTGCGGCGGGCATCACTGGACTACCGGGATCTGGCACGGGTCACCCAGCACCCTGACTACCCCTCCTTTCTGGCGGCGATGGGTGCGAGGCGCATCTTCGCACTGACCACTCAGGGCTCCCGTCCCCATACTCAGCCGAGCTATAGGGATGAAGATGTCCTGCTGTTCGGCTCCGAAACCTGCGGCCTGCCCGACGCGGTACGCGATGCCATTCCGGAGCAGCAGCGCATCCGCATTCCGATGCAGCCCCAGGCACGCAGCATGAACCTGTCCAATGCAGTGGCGGTGGTGAGCTATGAAGCCTGGCGCCAGCTCGGCTTTGTCGGCGGCGTGTAAAAGGGCCCTTTGTGGGGCGGTGTTTAGTGGGTAGGCGTTTTTTGGGTAGCCGCTGCCCGTTCCCTACGGGCTTGGCGCACTTCCTACATCCTTGTAGGTCGAAAGTAGTCCGACAATACTAGCAAGGCGCAGCCATCGTCAGGCTGAAGCCTAACCTACAAAAACACACCTCTGTGGATCGTTGTGGAGCCCCCGGCCAACCCTCAATCGCCCCTGGCGACCCCTTCGCGACGCGGATCTGCCCCGCCCAGCAGCAGCTCTTGTTGCAGGTCTTGTTGTAGAAGGATGCCGTGCAAGCCGGAGTTGAGGTCTCGCACCGACACCTTAAAACCCATCGCCGTCAGCGCCGGCGCAAATGCCTCGGCCGTGGTGCCCTTTTCCAGATCGTAGGTACCGAAACGGTTAACCAGATGCGGCAGGCTGATCGCCTCCTGCACCGACATGCCCCACTCCAGATGAGCGATCAGCGTCTTAGCCACATAGCCGATAATTCTCGAACCGCCCGGGGATCCCAGCACCAGATAAGGCTTGCCATGCCGCAGCACGATCGTGGGCGACATCGAGGAGCGCGGCCGCTTGCCCGGTTCCAGGCGGTTGGCAATCGGATAGCCGTCTTTATGAGTCGCGAAGGAGAAATCGGTCAGCTCATTGTTCAGCAAAAAACCCCGCGTCATCAACCGCGACCCGAAGCCGTTCTCGATCGTGGTGGTCATGGAGAGCGCATTACCGGCGGCATCGACGATAGAGAGATGACTGGTCGAGGGCAGCTCGATCGACTGATCATCCGCCAAGGCGATAGCATCTTCCCAAGGCGGTGACCCGGCCTCGATGGTGTCCAGCGCCTTGCCCGCCGTGATCAGCCGGGCACGCTCCGCCAGGTATTCTGGGTTAAGCAACCCTGCAGGCAGGGGCACATAATCGGTATCCGCCATATAGCGGCCCCGATCGGCAAACGCCAGCCGCGACGCATCCCCGATAATTTGCCAGGCAGTCGCCGAATCCGCGCCCATCGCAGCCAGATCGAAATGCCGGGTTATCCCCAGGATCTGCCCGACCGTCAGGGCACCGGAGCTGGGCGGCCCCATACCGCAGATGTCGTACTCTTTATAAGGCAGACAGGTGGCCGGACGTTCTTTTACCTGGTAAGTGGCCAAATCCTGGAGCGCCAAGGTACCCGGGTTGCCCTCGGCGGACTGCACGGTGCTGACGATATCCGCGGCTATCTGACCCGAATAAAACGCCTCGGCGCCCTGCCCGGCCAGCGTGGTTAGGGTCTCGGCATAGGCACTGTTTTTTAGCCACGCACCAGCCGCTAGAGGCACGCCCCCGGCATCAAAGAAGTACTCTTGGGTACCGGGATAACGTCCCAGTCGTTCGGCGTCTGCGGCAATGGAATCTGCGAGTCGCGGTGAAACCTCGAAACCTTCTCTGGCCTGCTCAATGGCAGGGCTGAGCAGCTGCGCCCAGGGCTGATTCCCATAGCGCTGATGCAGCGTCGCCATCAGCTTAACGGTGCCTGGGGTCCCGACTGAGCGGCCGCCGACGACCGCATCGTAAAATTTAAGCGGTTGGCCCATCGCATCCTGAAACAGCTCCGGCCGACTGTTCAAGGGCGCGGTTTCACGGCCATCGTAGGTCGTGATCTTGTCGTTACCGGCATCGTAGTAGACCACGAAGGCTCCGCCGCCGAGTCCCGACGACTGGGGCTCGACCAGCCCCAACATCGCCTGCACCGCGACCATGGCATCCACCGCAGAGCCACCCCGGCGCAACACCTGATAGCCCGCGTCGACCGCGACGGGGTTGGCCGCCGCGACCATAAACTCTTTCGCCCTGACCTCCGCCTTGAACTGCAGCCCGCTGGCCTGCTCCGGGGCAATAGCATCGGCAACCTGAGCGGCTGCTACAACCTGGAACGCCACGCCTAAACCGACCAACAGTCCCACAAACGGGCCGCTTGTTTTAATATTCAGCATCATCATTACCGCTCCCTATAGCCAACCGAGACTCACCACCGCCAATGTAAACCAGCGGCGGCCCTTCAACCAGAGCAATCAACACCTAAAATATCTGCGAGGATGCGCTCTGATCTCCGAATGTCATACCGCTATCCGGCATCATCGACCTCGGCCGCATCGATGCCAAGCTCTTTAATCTTACGCGTCAGGGTGTTGCGCCCCCACCCCAGCAGCAGCGAGGCGTCGCGACGGCGGCCCGCGGTATGCGCTAACGCCGCCTCGATCATAATTCGCTCAAACGCGGGCACGGCTTCGCCGAGCAGATCGCTATTCCCCCGGCTCAGAGATTTTTTGGCCCACTCCCGCAGACCTTGCTGCCAGTCTCCGGGGAGCTGCTGCACCGCATCGGCTGACAACAGCTCGGGCGGCAGATCATCGAGCAGCACCTCGCGACCGGATGCCATCACCGTAATCCAGCGACAGGCGTTCTCCAACTGGCGCACATTTCCCGGCCACTCGATCGTACACAGATAGCGTTCGGCCTCCACGGAGAGTAATTTGGGTTCGACCGCCAGCTCTTCGGCGGCCCGTGCCAGAAAGTGCTGCATCAGCTTGGGAATATCCTCGCTGCGATCACTGAGTCTTGGAATATGAATGCGGATGACATTCAGGCGATGAAACAGATCCTCCCGAAAACGACCCTCCTTCACCAGAGCCTCCAGATTCTGATGCGTCGCGGTAATGATCCTGACGTTTACCCTGACCGACGTATGACCACCGACGCGGTAAAACTCGCCGTCCGCCAACACCCGCAGCAACCGTGTTTGCGCTTCGGCAGGCATATCGCCGATCTCATCCAGAAACAGGGTACCCTCGTCGGCCTGTTCAAACCGGCCCTTGCGCTGACCCGCCGCACCGGTAAAGGCGCCTTTCTCGTGCCCAAACAGCTCAGATTCGATCAGATCGCGGGGGATCGCCGCCATATTTAGAGGAATAAAAGGGTTATGACGGCGCGGACTGTGCCTATGTAACGCATGCGCCACCAACTCCTTACCGGTGCCCGACTCCCCATTAATCAATACCGTAATTTTCGATTGCGATAACCGACCTATCGCTCGAAACACCTCCTGCATCGCCGGCGCCTCGCCGATGATCTCAGTTTCGGTTTCGACCTCCTGAGTCCCGACATCGGCGCGCTGTTCCTGAGCATGCGCCACCGCACGCTTTACCAGTGCCACGGCATCATCGACGTCGAAGGGTTTGGGCAGATATTCGAAGGCGCCTCCCTGATAGGAAGCCACGGCGCTGTCCAGGTCAGAATGCGCGGTCATGATAATCACCGGCAACTTGGGATAGGTCGTCTGTAGCGTACTCAGCAGCTCCAGACCGTCAACGCCAGGCATGCGGATATCGCTCACCAGTGCATCGGGCTGTTCCTTTTCTAAGGCCCGCAACGCCTGATCAGCGGACTCGAATGCACGACTCTGGACCCCCCCCTGCTCCAGCGCCTTTTCCAACACCCAGCGAATCGAGCGATCGTCATCAACGATCCAGACATTGGATACGGCTTTCATAACTTGGCCTCTTGACGCTGCTCTAGCGGAATATAAATAATAAATTCAGTCTGTCCGGGCTGACTCAGACATTCGATCAACCCCGCATGCTGACTGATAATCGACTGGGCGATCGACAACCCCAGCCCCGTTCCCTCGGCCCGCCCACTGATCATCGGGAAAAACAGGGTATCTTTTAATGCACCCGGGACACCCGGACCGTTATCGCTAATCACCAGCTGACACACCAGCCGATGGCGCTCGGATCCCAGGGTGAATTGACGTATCGCTCGAGTGCGCAGGCAGATCCGTGGTTGCTCGGTATTTGATTCCTGCAGCGCCTGGATACTGTTACGCACCATATTCAGCACCGCCTGAATCAGCTGCTCTTTATCGCCGTTCAGATCGGGAATACTGGGATCGTAGTCACGTAAAATCTCGATCTTGCCGGCCGTTTCGGCACTCGCCAGGCTGTAGATACGCTCCAGAATCCGATGAATATTGAGCGGTTGTTTATTCAACAGCTGCCGGGGCCCCAGCATTCGGTCCACCAGGTTCTGTAACCGATCCGCCTCATGAATAATGACCTGGGTATAGTCTTCAAGACTGGCATCCGGCAGCGCCCGTTCTAACAACTGAGCGGCACCGCGCAAACCACCCAACGGGTTTTTGATCTCATGAGCCAGGCCGCGAATCAGCCCCCGCGTCGCTTCCTGCTGCGCCCTCGAATCCTCTTCCCGACCCATACGCATCAACCGATCACGCGGACTGATCTCCACTAGCAGACAGCCATGTTGATCACCTGTCAGCGCCGTCACACTGTAGTCCGCTTCCACCTCCTTACCCTGGGCAAGATGCAGATGTGCCTCGCGCCGGGTAAACGAGTGACCGGTTTCCAGCACATCACCGAGTACATCGTAAAACTCAGAGTGGTCGCGAATAAGCGCCAGCACACTCTCGCCTTCGATCCGCTTGGCGCTGACATCAAACAGCATCTCGCCCGCCGGATTGAGATAGCGCAGACAACGATCGGCATCCAGCATCAACACCGCACCCGAAAGATTATCCAGTAATTGTTTGTAGAGATTCTGCACGTCACCCTCTCAGTTCAGCAGCCATCCGCATCAACACACATCAACACCCATCAACACGAAAGATTATCCAGTAATTGTTTGTAAAGACTCTGCACGTCACCCTTTCAGTTCAGCAGCCATCCGCATCAACACCCATCAACACCCATCAACACGAAAGATTATCCAGTAATTGTTTGTAGAGATTCTGCACGTCACCCTCTCAGTTCAGCAGCCATCCGCATCAACACACATCAATACACATCAACACGAAAGATTATCCAGTAATTGTTTGTAGAGATTCTGCACGTCACCCTCGGAGTTCAGCAGCCATCCGCATCAACACCCATCAACACCCATCAACACCCATCAACACGAAAGATTATCC
>JBLHND010000019.1:0-32889 GCA_047622605.1 Motiliproteus sp.
CCTGCCTAAGCTGGCCCAGGCGCGCTGGTATAAAAACCTAAAATACGGCTACGCACGGGGTTACGAACCGGTCAAGTACGTCAAGAATATCCAGCGTTACCTGACGATGCTCAAATTGGAGAGCCGCTACGAGGCGATACAGGCGGCGAACGACGAGGATTTTATAGGGCCACCGGTGCCCTCGATCTTAGCGCGGCCGCCCTTTACTCTCTAAAAGGGGTCGGAGTGATTTGTTTGCTCTAAAATAAATCACTCCGACCCCTTTTTACGCTTTTTTTCCGCGCGGCGCTCGGCAAAGAAACGACTCAGCTGGGCGCTGCACTGCTCGGCCAGCACCCCGCCGGTCACCTCTGGCGACCAGTTAAACCAAGCGCTGGACAGCAGCGTCGCCCGGCTGGCCACCACTCCGGCCTTAGGCTCCGACGCGCCATAGACCAGCCGCGAGATACGCGCATGGATCAAGGCGCCGCTGCACATGGTGCAGGGTTCCAGGGTGACATAGAGCGTCGCACCTGGCAGCCGATAATTTTGCAGCTGCCGCGATGCCTGACGCAGCGCCACCACCTCGGCATGAGCGCTGGGATCATGGCTGCTGATCGGCTGATTCCAACCTTCACCGATCAATTCACCCTCGAGCACCACCAGAGCACCGACCGGCACCTCGCCCAGAATCGCACCCTGTTCGGCCAGCGCCAGGGCGCGCGTCATCCACAAGCGATCCTGCTCCGCCTGCTGAGCCTCGTTATCGTCCATCGAAACCTCGGTGTCTAGCGAGGGCACACGCGAAGCTTGACCCGGCACGACAGGCCCATCAACGCTCGTAATAGGTATAGCCACGCAGGCTGGCACTAAAACTCTGCAGCACTTCGCGGCGCTCCGTCGGGCTGATCTTGCCCTCACGCACCGCTCGCTCGGCAACCCCCCGAAAGCTTTCCAGCAGCGCCTGGGGCTGGTATTCCACGTAGCTGAGCACGTCAGAGATACTGTCGCCATCCAGCTCTTTTACCACCTCGAAGCTGCCATCGGCATTGATCCGGACACTGGCGACCGCCGTATCGCCCAACAGGTTATGCAGATCGCCCAGCGTCTCCTGATAGGCACCGACCAGAAACACGCCCAGCACGTAATCTTCATCGTCCTTGAGCGGATGCAACGCCAGGGTATTACGCACCTCGTTGGCATCGATAAAGCGGTCGATCTTGCCGTCACAGTCACAGGTGATATCGGCGATGATCGCCTCACGGGTCGGCTCTTCGTTATTACGATGAATCGGCATCACTGGGAACACCTGATCGATGGCCCAGGTATCCGGAAGCGACTGGAACACACTGAAGTTACCGTAGTAAATATCGGCCAGATACTCGTGCAACCCCTCAAGCTCAGGCGGCGTTCGCTCGCACAGACACAGCTCGGCCTTGATGCGCTGCAACGCCTCCAGAAACAGATTCTCAGACAGCGAGCGCTGGCGCAGATCGATCTGCCCGCGCCTGAACAACTCACCCAGCTCATCACGGTAGTAGACCGCGTCGTTGTAACATTTTTGCAGATTATTGGCACTGACCGCATCGACCACGGCACGCAGATTAACGATCAGATCATGGGCGTCCTCAGCCAGGGTTACGGGTAACACCCCAGGTTCAAACGTGGTCACATCGAGAATATTAAACAGCAGGATCGAGGAATAGGCCACCGTAGAACGACCCGACTCCGTCACGATACAGGGGTGTGCAATCTCCTGGGTATCGAGCATGCTGGCCACGGCCTCGATGATATCGCTGCAGTATTCGTCCAGACTGTAATTCTTGGAGTGTTCCTGATTATTTTTGGCGCCGGTGTAATCCACCGCCAGACCCCCGCCTAGGTCTAGATAGCCCATGGGAGCGCCCTCTTTAACCAGATCGGTATAGTAGCGGCAAGCCTCAGTCACACCGTTGCGGATTTCGAGAATATTGGGAATCTGCGAACCCAGGTGATAATGCAGCAGGTGCATGCAATCGAGCATGTCATTGGCTTTGAGGGTATCTATCGCCGTCACCAGCTGATTAGTCGTCAGGCCGAAGATACTCCGATCGCCGCTGGTCTTATTCCACAAACCACTGACCTTGGAGGAGAGCTTAACCCGCACCCCTAGAAAGGGTCGAATCCCCAAGGCGTTACTGCGTTCAATAATGATCGGCAGCTCGGTGGGTGTTTCTATTACAAACACACAGCGATAACCCAGCCGTTGGGCGCGCAGACCCAGGTCGATAAACTCCTGGTCTTTATAGCCGTTGCAGATAATCAACCGGCCGTCAGCCTTAATCGCCGACAGGGCTACGATCAGCTCCGCCTTACTGCCCGCTTCCAGTCCGTGCTGGTAGCGCTCACCGAACTGTGCGATCTCCTCGATCACCTGAGCCTGCTGGTTGACCTTAATCGGAAAAACCCCTCGATACTCGCCCTGATAGTCGAGCTTTTTGATCGCGGCGGCGAACGCCTCGTTAAGCTTTTGGATCTGTGCGTCGAGCAGGTTTTCGATCCGCAGCAACAACGGCAACGGCAACCCACGCTGACGGATGCCGGACAAGATCTCCGGGATGGAGACCCGCACATCGGTGCCATCGAAGGGAACCTTGACCATCACATCGCCCTGTTCGGACAACTCAAAGTAGCCGGCACCCCAGTGATCTATACCGTACAGGTCGGCAGATTGAGCGGCAGACCAGGCATTCGGATTATTTTTTTTCAACAGACAAAATCCTTAAACAGCGTCCAACCCGTTCTTAGACGCTAATGATCGAGCGCATAGATCGATAAAGATCGATGCCATAAACAGCCCCCATGACAGGGCCTTGCGAAGGCGCGAAATATCTCACCTTTCTATACCTAAAAGAAAGACCTAAAAGGAACAACCCAAGCGTATTTTTTAAAAAAAAATAACGATGATTTCAGTGACTGACAGATCCCCCCCCTGCAATTCAGGGATCGACTCGCCGACGGGCAATAGAGCCCAGGGTTCGGACCCAGGGTTTGTCGCGAAGTTTATACTCAGTCATCAACTCAGCCGCCGCCTGCTGGGCCGCTTTTATAGAGCCGTAACGCCCGACCAGCAGCACCCGCCAGAGGGCATTAGCATTTTTTATCTCGACCTCGCGACTCTCGGGAATGTTCTTTAATAGCTGCAGCCGCCGGTCGCAGGGGGCGCTATGACAGGCGAGTAACTGTAGGGTGTAGCGGCCGATGGAGGACTCACCTTGGGTGCCCGAGAGCGCAGCGCTGACTGATGCTGGACTCTTCGGCACCCCTTTGGTGGTGAACGTAGCTGCGGACTCGAACTCGCCATTGAATTCGATGCCACTAAGATAATGCTGGCTGCGGTACACCGCCACCCGATTATCTTTCCAACTGGCACAGACCCAGATCTCGCCTTCGGGCTTACAGGCGGTAATACTCGTTACTTCGGTAGCCCAGGCCCCTGATGTAAACAGCAGCGCGAATAACAAAAGTCTATTCATAATCAAAGGCCAACGCCTAATCTATAAGTTATCACTGACAAAAAATAAGTCAGAGTAGAGACTCCTGCCAGCGCATGCAACCAGCGCAGGGCCCCCTCTAACAGCCTCGAAAACCAGAATACACCCTCAAGTAAAAAAAAACCCGCCATTGGCGGGCTTGATAGACACTAGTAGCCTAGGACGCTATTCCCACTCGATAGTCGCGGGTGGCTTGCTGGAGACATCATAAGCAACCCGGGAGATCCCGGAGATCTCGTTGATGATCCGGCTCGATACGGTTTCCAGCAACTCATAGGGCAGATGCGCCCAGCGCGCCGTCATAAAGTCGATCGTTTCTACCGCACGTAGCGACACGACGTATTCATAACGACGGCCATCGCCGACGACTCCTACCGACTTAACCGGCAGGAACACCACAAACGCCTGGCTGGTCTTGTGATACCAACCTGAACGATGCAGCTCTTCCATAAAGATCGCATCGGCTTCTCGCAGAATATCGGCGAACTCGCGCTTCACCTCACCCAGAATCCGCACGCCCAGACCAGGACCAGGGAACGGGTGCCGGTAAACCATATCATAAGGCAGACCCAGCTCCAGGCCGATCTTGCGCACCTCATCCTTGAACAATTCGCGTAACGGCTCGATCAGCGCCAGCGCCATATCATCAGGCAGTCCGCCGACGTTGTGGTGCGACTTGATCATATGCGCCTTGCCGGTCTTGCCGGCGGCAGATTCGATCACATCCGGATAGATGGTGCCCTGGGCCAGCCATTTAACGTTATCAATCTTGTGTGATTCGGTATCAAACACCTCGATAAAGGTATTACCGATGATCTTACGCTTAGCCTCAGGATCAGCCACACCCACAAGCTTACCCAGAAACAGCTCCTGGGCATTGACGCGGATAACCTTGACGCCCATGTTCTTGGCAAACATGTCCATCACCTGATCGCCTTCGTGCTTACGCAGCAGGCCGTTATCGACAAACACGCAGGTCAACTGTTTACCGATGGCCTTATGCAGCAGCGCGGCGACCACCGATGAATCAACTCCGCCAGACAGACCCAGCAGCACATGATCGCTGCCTACCTTCTCACGAACCTGTTCGATGGCATCCTTGACGATATTGGATGCGGTCCAGAGTCCTTCACAGCCACAGATATCACGTACAAAACGCGATAAGATCCGTTCGCCCTGCTTGGTATGAGTGACCTCAGGATGGAACTGGACCCCATAGAAACGGCGTTGCTGGTCATACATACCTGCAATCGGAGCGCTCTCCGTCGAGGCCATCAGATGGAAGCCCTTGGGCATCACGCTGACCTTATCGCCGTGGCTCATCCACACATCCAGCAACAACACGCCGTTATTGGCGACGTGATCTTCGATACCCTCGAGCAACGTACTGCTGCCCTCGACCCTGACTTTGGCATAACCGAATTCGCGCTGTTCCGAAGTCGCTACCGAACCACCCAACTGTTCCGCCATGGTCTGCATGCCGTAGCAGATGCCCAGTACCGGCACGCCCAGTTCAAACACCACCTGAGGTGCCCGTGGCGTATCGACAGCGGCTACCGACTCAGGGCCGCCGGCCAGAATAATCCCCTTCGGATTGAACGCACGGATCTCAGCCTCGCTCATATCAAAGGCACGAATCTCGGAGAATACACCGCATTCACGCACCCGACGGGCGATCAACTGGGTGTACTGGGAGCCGAAATCAAGAATCAGAATACGCTGTGCATGAATATCAACTGTCACGATCTTTTACTCCGCCCTGGAGACTCGGCATAGGCCGCCCCCGGTGCTGCTAATAATTACTCTAAAACAAGATGGGGCATTATCACCGCCCCATCGCTTGGGTATCCAGGGAGCGGACTAACCGACCCTGTAGTTGGGCGATTCTTTGGTGATCGTCACGTCATGGACGTGGCTTTCCGCCATCCCTGCACCCGTAATGCGTACAAACTGCGGCTTGGTGCGCATCTGCTCGATATCCAGACTGCCGGTATAACCCATACTGGAACGCAAGCCACCCATCATCTGATGCACGACGGCCGCCATAGGGCCTTTACAGGCAACCCGGCCTTCAATCCCCTCAGGGACCAGCTTCTCAGCCCCGGCATCGGCATCCTGAAAGTAACGATCGGAGGAGCCCTGAGACTGCGCCATAGCGCCTATAGATCCCATGCCCCTGTAGGCTTTAAAAGAACGCCCCTGGAACAGCTCGATCTCACCCGGTGCCTCATCGGTACCGGCCAGCATGCTGCCGATCATCACCGCGCTGGCACCGGCGGCAATAGCCTTGGCCAGGTCGCCCGAGAAGCGGATACCCCCATCGGCGATCAGCGGCACACCGCGATCCTTCAATGCCGCAGCCACGTTAGCCACTGCGGAGATCTGCGGAACCCCGACACCGGCGACGATACGCGTGGTACAGATAGAACCCGGGCCTATACCGACCTTAACCCCGTCAGCACCCGCATCAGCCAGCGCCAGGGCGGCCTCAGCGGTGGCGATATTACCGCCAATCACCTGCACATCAGGAAAGTTCTGTTTGGTCCAGCGCACCCGGTCGATAACGCCCTTGGAGTGACCATGGGCAGTATCTACAACAATCACATCGACCCCAGCCTTGGCCAGCGCGGCGATCCGCTCTTCAGTCTCAGGACCGGTGCCCACTGCCGCACCGACGATCAGACTGCCTTCGCTGTCCTTGGTGGCATTGGGATAGGCCTTGGCCTTGTTGATGTCCTTAACGGTCATCATCCCTTTAAGATGAAAATCGGCATCGACGACCAGAATCTTCTCGATCCGATGCTTGCGCAGCAGATTGCGAACCTGGTTGGCATCGGCACCCTCAGGAACGGTCACCAGCTTTTCCTTGGGGGTCATAATCGAATCGACGCTCGCATCCAGATGCTGCTCAAAACGCATATCCCGGCTGGTCACGATTCCCACCAGATCCTTACCCCTGACTACCGGAAAGCCTGAGAAGCCATGCAACGCGGCCAACTTATGCAGTTCACCCACGGACAGATCTGGGGAGCAGGTAATGGGGTCTTTAACCACGCCACTCTCATAACGTTTAACCCTGAGCACTTCCGCGGCCTGCTTGGCGATGGTCATGCTCTTGTGGATGATACCTATACCACCCTCCTGAGCCATGGCAATAGCCAGACGTGACTCGGTAACGGTATCCATGGCCGCCGAGGCAAGCGGGATATTGAGCTCGATCGTCTTGGTCAGCCGTGTTTTCAGACTCACATCCTTGGGCAGCACCTCGGAATATCCGGGCACCAGTAATACATCATCGAAGGTCAGCGCTTCCTGAGAAACTCGTAACATCTAAGCAACCTCCTAAAAATTCGGCTGGAAAAAAGGGCAAATTATATAACGACGAAAAGCCCTGAACAACCAGTGCTCAAGGCTAATGACGAATGACTAATAAATTAAGGCAAGAATCAGCCCAACCAGGACCCATCTACAACCAAACAGCCTGCCGGACTTGTCCGGTCGTACTGCAAACCTAGCTAGTCCAGTTCGTCGATCCAGGCTGCCTGAATGGCTTCAAGAATCTTCTCACCGCAGTGCTTGGGATCGTCATCGAACTCATCCAGCGCCAACACCCACGCCATCAGGTCGGTAAAACGCAGGACCCGGGGGTCCACATCGGGATGTTTTTCAACCAATTCAATTGCGATGTCCAGCGTATCTATCCACTTAAGTCCCATCACTACCTCCTGTTTGACGCTTATCAACTATCGACCTAATGCCTAGAATCGACCTAATGCACCTCAGAGACCTGATTGAGGGTGTATTTGGGTATCTCGATCACCAGATCCTTATCGCTGACCAATGCCTGACAACTCAGCCGCGAATCGGGCTCCAGCCCCCAGGCCTTGTCCAGCATATCGTCTTCCAACTCATCGGCCTCGCCCAATGACTCACTACCCTCACGAATAATTACATGACAGGTGGTACAGGCACAGGACTTTTCACAGGCGTGCTCAATCTCAATCCCTTGCTCCAAAGCCGCATCACAGATACTGATACCGGGCTCGACGGTAATTACTTTGCCATCAGGACAAAGCTCAGCGTGCGGCAGAAAGATCAACTGGGGCATCTCAACTCCTTAATTCCCAACAGGGAAGTTACACAATAATAGCGAAGGCCTTAGGCACAAGACCCCATACAAACTAAATTTTATTTACCGGAACAAGCCCGGCGCATCCTCTCGTGCATACGCAGGAAAACAAGACTAAATCTCACTGACCGCATGCCCGGAGAGCGCCTTACGAATGCCATCATCCATACGCAGGGAAGCAAAATCATCACTGGCAATACTTAGCACTTCGACACCCTTGGCGATCGCCTTGTGATCGACTCCCTCACGCAACTGCTTCAGCTGCTCGATACCCTGCTGCAGGACACGACTATCCTCCGCGCTGAGCAATCGCTCACCGTCGGCAGCCAGTGCACTCTGCAGTGCCTCGATCAGACGGTCAGCATCGACTTGCAGCTCCCTCAGGGTGCGCGCGTCCAGATCCTCCTGGGCATGACTGTAAGAGTCCTTGAGCATTCGCGCGATCTCACCATCCTCCAGCCCATAGGAGGGCTTGACCTCAATAGAGGTCTCTATGCCGCTGCCCAACTCACGCGCCGCGACACTGAGCAGACCATCGGCATCGACCTGAAAGGTCACCCTGATCTTGGCACCGCCCGCCGCCATCGGCGGAATTCCGCGCAGCTCAAATCGCGCCAGTGAACGACAATTTTCGACCAACTCACGCTCTCCCTGGAGCACATGAATGGCCATCGCCGTCTGACCATCCTGGTAGGTCGTGAATTCCTGGGCACGTGCGACCGGAATCGGGGTATTGCGATCGATCACCTTCTCGACCAGCCCGCCCATCGTCTCCAGCCCGAGTGACAGCGGTATCACATCCAGCAGCAACATCTCTGCATCGGGCTTATTGCCCGCCAGCACATCGGCCTGAATCGCGGCACCAATCGCCACCACCCGGTCGGGATCTATCTCGGTATGCAGTTTACTGCCAAAGAAGCTTTCAACCTGGGTGCGCACCAGCGGCACCCGGGTGGAACCGCCAACCATGACCACCTCCGCAACATCCTCATGGCTGACACCCGCATCTTTAAGGGCGCGGCGACAGGCACGCAGGGTCTGCTTAACCTTGGCCGCGATCAACTGGTCGAACTGATTCCGGGTCAATACGCCCTGCCACGCCTGCCCCGACAGACTGATCGACAGCTCGGTCTGCACTTCAGAGGTCAGTGCTTCTTTGGCGGCCCGCGCCAGGTCGAGCAGCCGGCGCTGATCCTGCTGGACCAGGTCGTCACAGCCCATCTGTTCCAGCAGCCACTCTGCGATCGCGTGATCGAAGTCATCACCACCCAGGGCGCTGTCACCACCGGTAGCAAGCACCTCAAAAACGCCGCGACTCAGACGCAACACCGAAATATCGAAGGTCCCGCCGCCAAGGTCGTATACGGCGAAGGTACCCTCGGCTGCATGATCAAGGCCATAGGCCACCGCAGCCGCAGTCGGCTCACTCAGCAACCGCAGAACATTGATTCCGGCCAGCCGAGCAGCATCCTTGGTGGCCTGACGCTGAGCATCGTCAAAATAGGCAGGGACCGTAATCACCGCCCCGACCAGCTCCGCGCCCAGAGCCTCGACACCTCTCGCGGCCAGGACCCTGAGAATATCCGCGGAGACCTGCACCGGGCTCTTAGGACCCGCAGTGGTCTGCAGCGTGGGCATCCCTTCTGCCTGCACGAACTCATAGGGCAACCGATCACCCAGACGGCTCAGATCCTCCAACCCCCGACCCATAAGTCGCTTCACCGAAACGATGGTGTTGAAAGGGTCTTCTGCCGCCTGATCACGCGCCTCGAAACCGACCAATGGCTCGGCCTCGGCACGATAACGCACGACCGAGGGCAGCAGATGCCGCCCCTGGAGATCGGCAAGGGTAACCGCCTGCCCGCTTCGTACCGTCGCTACCAGTGAATTGGTCGTGCCCAGATCGATACCTATGGCCAGTTTGTGCTGATGAGGCTTGGCACTCTGCCCCGGTTCTGAAATCTGCAGTAACATTAGAGGTCCGCCAGTTGATCTTCTACTAATTCAATTTGCTGCCGCAGTTTATCGAAAAACTGTAATTTACGAAGGTTCACCAGCGCCTGCTGCAACACCAGGGGCTCGGAGCTGGCCAGATGATTCACCAGAGTCTCCTTGAGTGGCTGCTCGTGAGACTCGAGGGTCTCGAGCAGAGACTCCAGCGCAGCGTCAGGATCTGCGGCCTGCTTGGCATCATCCAACTGCTCACGCAACAACATCTGCTGCAGTAGAAAGTCAGTATCGCCGATGGTTGCCGCGCTGGAATCCGTATCTACCCCTTTAAGCTCCAGCAGATAGGCGGCGCGTTTAAGCGGCGACTTTAGCGTTGCCAGCGCCGCATTAAGCTGCGCGACCGCCTGAACCGCACGCAGTTGCTCGCGCTCACTCTGATGAGCACGGTCTGGGTGCAAGGTCTTCTGCAGACTCAGATAGCGATCGGATAGCTCGGCGCTATCAACCTGAAAACGCTCAGGCAGCCCAAACAGTGCAAAATAGTTTTTTTCGATAGTCATGAAGAGGGTCTGAAATCCATGAAGGGCCAGCGCTGAAAGGCGTCCCAGATAGCGCTTACCTATAGTCTGAAAGAGGCCCTTCCCTTTAGGTAAAGAGCCTTGGGCAATGATCTCAGGCAACGCGCCTTGTCAGCAAGCCTAAGCAACGAGCCCAGACAGTGAACCTTAAGCAGCAAAGAGTTGAGTTAGACGTTGAAGCTCTCACCACAGCCACACTCGCTGCGCGCATTAGGGTTATTGAACTTAAACCCTTCGTTGAGCCCCTCTTTGGCAAAATCAAGCTCGGTGCCATCGAGATACAACAGACTCTTAGGATCAATAATAACCTTAACACCATCGATATCAAATACTTGGTCTTCAGGAGCGGCCGCATCAGAGAATTCCAGCACATACGCCATACCGGAACAACCGGTGGTACGCACCGCCACCCGAATACCGGTATCGGGACCGCGATTAACCAGAAACTTGTTGACGTGCACGTGGGCCGCCTGAGTCATGGTGATGGCCATAAAACTCCCTTATCTAGAACCAGCCGGCTGTTCACCGGCTGAATATCCGAAATTACAGATTTTTAGCACGGTAGTCGGCAATAGCTGCCTTGATCGCATCTTCAGCCAGGACTGAACAGTGGATCTTAACCGGCGGCAACGCCAACTGCTGGGAGATCTGGGTATTCTTCAGCTCAGCCGCCTGATCTAGCGTCATCCCCTTAACCCACTCGGTTACCAGCGAACTGGAGGCTATCGCCGAACCGCAGCCATAGGTCTTGAATTTTGCATCTTCGATGATTCCCGCATCGCTGACCTTGATCTGCAGACGCATCACGTCACCACAGGCAGGCGCACCCACCATCCCGGTGCCTATGCTGGCATCCTGATCATCCATCTTGCCGACGTTACGCGGATTTTCGTAGTGGTCTAATACTTCTTCACTATAAGCCATGATTTATTACCTCTTGATTACAGATAGGAGCGACCGGTTTAATGGCTAACCCACTCGACTTTTGTAAGATCGACACCATCTTTATACATATCCCACAGGGGCGACAAATCACGCAGCTTGGTGACCGCGTGGCGCACCTTCTCGATGGCATAATCTATATCGGCTTCGGTGGTAAAACGGCCTATCGAAAACCGAATCGAACTGTGGGCCATCTCGTCATTCAGACCCAGGGCCCGCAATACATAGGAGGGTTCCAGACTAGCCGTGGTACAGGCAGAACCTGAGGACACCGCCAGATCTTTAAGCGCCATGACCAACGACTCGCCTTCGACGAAGTTAAAACTGATATTACTGTTGCCGGCAACACGCTGATCAGGATTACCATTACAGAACACCTG
Source organism: Motiliproteus sp. (assembly GCA_047622605.1). Lineage (GTDB taxonomy): Bacteria > Pseudomonadota > Gammaproteobacteria > Pseudomonadales > Balneatricaceae > Motiliproteus. Next base: position 11,492 of record JBLHND010000019.1, read on the forward strand.
CTCCATCTCGCTAACCCCGTCCCACAACCGCTGACGCAGCTTCAGCTGGCGATCGTTCTCGGCGTGCATCTCAGCCTTGGCGAGCGCGAAGGCCTCGCCCATGCCGACGCACTGATGGGTCGGCAGAGTTCCCGAACGCATCCCACGCTCATGCCCACCGCCATGCATTTGCGCCTCGAGACGAACCCGCGGCTTACGACTGACGTAAAGCGCACCGACCCCTTTGGGGCCATAGATTTTGTGTGCCGAAAACGACATCAGATCGACCTTAAGCTCTGCAAGATCGATATCGATCTTGCCCGCACTCTGAGCCGCATCGACATGCAACAACACTTTGTGCGCACGGGTGATCTCACCGATCGCGGCGATATCATTGATCACCCCGATCTCGTTATTGACATGCATGATCGAGACTAAGATCGTATCTTCACGCAAGGCGTTTTCGATCGATTCCGGCGTCACTATGCCATTGGGCAGAGGATCCAGGTAGGTCACTTCAAAGCCTTCACGCTCCAGTTGACGGCAGGTATCCAGGACCGCCTTATGCTCGATCTTGGAGGTGATAATGTGCTTGCCCTTCTTGCTATAGAAGTGCGCCACCCCTTTGATCGCCAAGTTGTCGGACTCGGTAGCACCCGAGGTCCAGACAATCTCACGCGGATCACAATTAACCAGATCTGCGACCTGGTGCCGAGCATTTTCGACCGCCTCTTCCGCCTTCCAACCAAACAGATGCGAACGCGAGGCAGGGTTACCGAAGTTACCCTCCATGGTCAGGCACTCAATCATTTTTTCGGCCACTCGAGGATCGACCGGTGTCGTTGCAGAATAATCCAGATAGATCGGCAGCTTCATTCTATTCTCCGTGGGACCTGAGCAACGGCTAAGCCGTTGCTTCGATACGTTCAAAATCAATTGTTTTCAAATGCGCCTTATCTAACCGTTGGGAAACAGTCTGCACATCCTTACGTCCGACCAGATCTTCTAGGCTAATAGCACTAAGGAAGCCATGAATCTGATCGCTAAGATCGCACCATAGGTCATGGGTCAGACAGGCTTGCCCATCATGGCAATCGACCTTACTATTACAGCCCGTGGCATCGACAGACTCGTTGACGGCATCAATCACTTGGACTACAAAAATTGCAGCCTTATCACGGCTCAACTGGTAGCCACCACCCGGTCCGCGGACGCTTTTGACCAGACCACTGCGGCGCAACTTAGCAAAGAGCTGCTCCAGATAAGACAACGAGATGCGTTGCCGAGAGGAGATGTCGGCCAAACTGATCGGCCCTCGACCCTCATGCAAAGCCAGGTCCAGCATTGCCGTAACAGCGTAGCGCCCTTTGGTCGTTAATCGCATCGGTATAATCCCCGTAATGGTTACTTCTGAGCGGGATTATCCATTAACCGACTATTTTAGTCAATTATTATCCGCCGGTCCGGAAACAAACCTACAGGACAATCAACAGACGCACCGAAGCCTCAAAACCTGTCGCCCAACCACACTAAACGACAGGACGATCAGAGCGTCTCCTGGGTCTCCGGCTCACTGGGTTTGATACTAACCGGGCGCTCTTCACCGACCTCGGCAAAATCTTCCGCCTTTAGCCCTGGCAGGCTCTGCTCAGGACAGTCGACACCCAGGGTTCGCAGCGCTTGGCCCAGCACCTCAATTCGACCTTCCATCGCCTGCACATGATCCAGCAGCGCCTGGATCGCATGCGCCACCGGATCTGTTAGCTCACTAGTCACCCCATAGGCATCAAAACCGATCTTATCCGCCACCTTCTGCCGCTGTCGCTGCTGATCCAGGCAATCGGTACTGCTGTCATCTTCGCTGCAACGCACGATCCGTCCGGGAATCCCCACCACGGTGGCACCCGGCGGCACCGCCTTGGTGATCACCGCATTCGACCCTATCCTGGCACCCTTACCAACCAGGAAAGGCCCAAGAATCTTGGCACCCGCGCCAACCACGACATCATCCCCGAGGGTCGGATGACGTTTACCCTTACTCCAGGTGGTCCCGCCAAGCGTCACACCGTGATACAGGGTGACACCGTCGCCAATCTCGGCCGTCTCTCCGATGACCACTCCCATGCCATGATCGATAAAGAAACGCCGTCCGATGCGAGCACCCGGGTGAATTTCAACACCGGTAAGCCAGCGTGCCAGGGTTGAGATCGTCCGCGCTAACCATTTAAAACCTCGCACCCACAAGCAATGACAGAGACGGTGAAACATCAGCGCATGCAGACCGGGATAATTGGTCAACACCTCAAACGAATTTCGTGCGGCAGGATCGCGCTCGAATACGGACTGAATATCTTCACGCAGTTGTTTAAACATCGCTTCGCACTCCCTTGCTTAAAGCCTTCTCTGTCGCCGTTAAAACACCGCGCAAAATACTAACCTCGACTTGATCCAGATGCGTACGCAGATATAACCTGCGCAACCGAGTCATCAGCTGACGCGGATTATCCGGATTTAAAAATTCTATATCTGTCATTACCTTGGCCATATGAACAAAGAGCCGCTCTAGCTCATCGCTGCTTGCCGACTCGATATCCCAGGCGGTTCCCCAGTGCGGCTCTGACTCGGTTTGAGCTTGCGCGCCATCCGCCTGAACCGCCTGAACCGCCTGAACCGCCTGAACCGCCAGACTCGCCATCCGCAACTCATAACAGATGACCTGCACCGCCGCCGCCAGATTCAGCGAACCAAATTCCGGATTAGACGGGATATGGACATGCCGATGACAGCGATGCAACTCATCATTCGTTAGCCCTCGATCTTCGCGACCGAACACCAGCGCGACCTGTGGCAACCCAGCATCTGCAACCTCTGCAGCGGCAAACACCGACATGACCTGTTCAGCCAGCTGACGCGGATCAACCACCGGCCAGGGTATATGCCGACCACGCGCACTGGCACCGACCACCAGCTGACAACCTGCCACAGCCTGATCCAGGGTGTCGACAACCCGAGCCTGATCCAGAACGTCGTTAGCACCCGCGGCACGCGCAAACGCCGCCTCATCAGGAAAAAGCCTGGGCTGCACCAACACCAACTGCCCCACACCCATGTTCTTCATAGCGCGAGCCACACCGCCGATATTACCGGGGTGAGTGGTATTTACGAGTACAACGCGTAGCGAGGAGAGCATGAGGATCGTCTCAGAAAATTAAAGCGGGAAAGTTTACCAGATATCCTACAGATGCACTAAGCCAGACCGGGAAGCACTTGATTCTGACCGGCACAAGCAGCCGCCAGCCAGCATTGTCGGACCTCTTGTCGAGCTAAAATCCGACCCACAGGGACGTGGGAAGTGCGGCAAGCCTGTCGGGAACAGCCTACGCCGACCCACAGGATGCCCCCTGAGCACCTGATTACCCCTAAACTACCGAAACACTTAGCCGACCAGCGCCATCTTTGCTACAATCCGCAACCGTTTAAGCCGTAAAGAATAGCGTTAATCATGCAGCCAACCCTAAATATTGCCCTGCGAGCCGCCCGGATCGCAGGTGAACAGGTCGCTCGCGCCGTCGAGCGCCTCGACATCATCAAGTCAGAAAAAGAGGATGTGGGTGCGTTTATCGTCGACACCGCAGCGGCTGCGGAAAGAACCGTTGCCTACCATCTACTCAAAGCCAACCCCGGTCATCGCATCACCGGACTGCAAAGTGGATCGCTTGGCTCCCAGGAGAAGAGTGATTTCGAATGGTTTATCAATCCTATCGATGGCCTGAGCTACTTTAGCAGCGCCCTGCCGACCTTTGCCCTGGCCCTGGTCTGCAAGCAGCTGGGACGCATCGAACACGCCGTGATCCTCAATCCGATCACCGGCGAAGAGTTCACCGCCAGTCGCGGTCGTGGTGCCCAGGTTAACGGCAAGAGAATTCGTGTCAGCGATCTCACCACTCTACCCCAAGCCCTGGTAGGCAACCATTTTAATTATCACAACGAAGCCGGTCTGGATCAGCATCTGAACGGCACCAGACAGCTCTATCTTCAGGGTGCGCGACTGCATCAGGTAGGCTCTGCTGCCCTGACTCTGGCTTATCAGGCCGCTGGACGCACCGATGCTTGCTGGATTCAGGGTTCGGATAGCTGGGAGCTCGAAGCTGGCCTACTATTGCTACAAGAAGCTGGCGCACTGATCGGCGACCTTAACGGCAGCAACGACATGCTTAGCAACGGCAACCTGGTCGCGGCCAACCCCAAGCTCTTCAAGCAGACGTTAAAACTGCTGCACAGATAGAGCACAGACAGATCGCCGCTCCTGCGCATTGGCTACAGGGACGTAGCTATGCCGTTGTTGTCGGGAACTGACAACGGCCCCGCTCGCGGCATACCGTACATCCTGTACATAAGGTGCTATCCGCGAGGGTTGCGCCTTTTTTATGGCTATGTCCCAATCTGTTGTTGCAGAGATTTATTCTGAATTATTGTCTTTGTAATCAAGCGAGGTTCCGCCTCTCGGCGGCTTCATTTCTTTGTAGCGACAAAGAAACCGAAGCAAAGAAAGCGCCCCCCTACTAAACCGCCCTGCGGGTACGCGCCTGCGGCGCTATGAAATCCAGCCTGAGGCTGACAGATTCGGCATCCTGCCTCAGCTGTCAATCTCGCCATCCCTGGCTCGACCCTGCGGGCCTTTTTAAGGCTGGATTTCATCGGCTTAGAAGGGGTTTTGGGTGTCATTATGATGGTGCGATTGCCGTTTCAAGCCTTTCAAAAAGCTACAAGATCACTCTCATAATCGGCCTTAACACCGTGGGAGCGTGCCTGCAGGCGATCTTTTGAACAGAATGAAAGGGCTAGTCACAACAACAGATTGGTACATAGCCTTTTTCATGACTATGGAAAAAATCAACTGCAGACTCATGCCTGACCCACAAACGCACATCAGCAGGCAAAACTTCCGCGTCCTGCTCACGCCCCTTACCTACATTCCTGCAGGCAATGCGCAGGAGTGGCGACGGCTATGTACCCGTTAGCAGCCTTAAGGACTCCTGGACCTTTCACCTCGTCAGACTGAAGCCTGACCCACAAAAGAAGCACGAGCCATTATGAACCCAACCATCCGCCTTCTGAATGCCCATCGCTCTATCCGTAAATTCAGCGAACAAAAAATTCCCCAAAAACTACTCGAAGACATTGTACGGGCCGGCCAAAGCGCCGCGACCTCAAGCCATGTCCAAGCCTACTCGATTATTCATGTGGTGAATCAGAAAAACCGAGAACAACTAGCCGAGTTGGCGGGCGGACAACAGTATGTCGCCAGCAGCTCTGATTTTTTGGTGTTTTGCGCCGATATGAAGCGGGCCACCGATGCCGCCGAACGTGCAGGTGCCGACGTTGTTCGCGGCATGACTGAGCAACTGCTGGTTGCCAGCATCGATACCGCACTGATGGCACAGAATATCGCCATCGCGGCAGAATCTGAAGGCCTCGGCTTATGCTTTATAGGTGGAATACGTAACAACCCCGCCGAAATAAGCGACCTTTTACGCTTACCCGAACAGGTATATCCGGTATTCGGCATGTGCCTGGGCTATCCGGAGCAACACCCGGAGGTAAAACCCCGCCTGCCCCTGGCCTCCATTTTGAAACAAGATTACTACGACGGCGAACAAGACCCAGAACTCATAGCCGCTTTCGACGACAGGATGCGCACCTACTATCTGGAGCGCACCGGCGGCAACAAGCAAACCAACTGGTCAGAACAGCTAAAGCCGCTGTTTACCTCCAAACTGCGCCCACATATAAAGCAGTTCCTGGAAGACCAGGGTTTTGGGGTAAAGTGATCCCTGTGGGTCGACCCCTGTAGGTCGGCATTTAGTGTGTAGAAAGTAGCCCGACAACTCCCTCCCTGCTGCAGAAAAGCCGTCAGGCTGAAGCCTAACCCACAAAGAATTAATGCTACATAAATAGAGCGCTGCCAGAACAAAAAAAAGGCGCCATCCTCACGGATAGCGCCTTTTTATGTACAGGATGTACGGTATGCCGCGGGCGGGGCCGTTGTCAGTTCCCGACAACAACGGCATACCTGCATCCCTGCAGGCAATGCGCAGGAGCGGCGATGGCTATTGAAAAGATCGCCTAGACTAGCTCGCGAACGCGCTCCGCAGCACGATGGTTTCATTGCGATCAGGCCCGGTAGAGACGATATCCACGGGCGCATCGAGCAACTCTTCCAGACGCTTAATATAGGCGCGGGCTGCCGCAGGCAGCTGATCTAACTGCCGCACGCCGAAGGTCGACTCACTCCAACCGGGCATCTCTTCATAGACCGGAATAGCCACCTCGTAGCCTTCACTGTCACAAGGGACCGGCACGGCATTACCCTGAGCATCATGGTAGGCCACACAGATCTTGATCGTCTCCAGACCATCGAGCACATCCAGCTTAGTCAGACAGAGGCCAGACACGCTGTTGATCTGGATCGAATGCCGCAAGGCCACCGCATCGAACCAACCGCAGCGCCGCGCGCGACCAGTCGTGGCGCCGAACTCATGGCCCTTCTTAGCAAGGCGCGCACCGACCTCATCGAAGAGCTCGGTCGGGAACGGACCCGAGCCCACGCGAGTGGTATAAGCCTTGGTAATACCCAGTATATAATCCAGGTACAGGGGACCAAAACCACTCCCGGTCGCAACGCCACCAGCCGTGGTGTTGGAAGAGGTCACGTACGGGTAAGTACCGTGATCAATATCCAGCAACGAGCCCTGAGCGCCTTCGAAGAGAATATTGTCGCCCTTGCGACGGAAGTCATGCAACATCTGGGTGACATCCGCAACCATCGGCCGCAGCTCTTCAGCCATCAGCATCGCGGCATCGAACGTCTCCTGATAGTCGATCGCATCGACCTTATAGTACTGAGTCAGCACAAAATTGTGATACTCCAGCACCTCTTTAAGCTTGGTCGCAAAGCGCTCGGGGTTCAGCATATCGACTAGACGCAACGCCCTGCGCGCCACTTTGTCTTCGTAAGCCGGTCCGATACCGCGACCCGTCGTGCCGATCTTGGCGTTGCCGCGCGCCAGCTCTCGCGCCTGATCCAATGCAACATGATAAGGAAGAATTAACGGACAGGCAGGACTAAGCCGCAACCGCTCACGGACCGGAACGCCCTTGGCTTCCAGTTCGGCAATTTCTTTCAGCAGCGCCTCGGGAGACAACACCACGCCATTGCCAATCAGGCAGAGGACGTTATCGCGAAGAATGCCCGAGGGAATCAAGTGCAATACGGTTGTTTCGCCATCGATTACCAGCGTATGACCGGCATTATGACCTCCCTGGAAACGCGCGACCGCAGAAACCTGTTCGGTAAGCAGATCTACAATCTTGCCCTTACCCTCATCGCCCCACTGGGTACCTAATACAACGACATTCTTGCCCATAGATCTTAAGTCTCAATCAGATTTCAAATTCAGATTAATCAACAGCGACGATACACCAGCCGCCATCACGAAAAACCAATTGCCGGTCACAATTCATCTCCAGCAAATTCAGCTCGGCACCTGGCAGCGCCTGTACCACTCGTTCGCCTTGCTGCCGTAGCGTGGCAATCGTGGCCAGCAGGGCCGAGTCGACCTCGACCGGCGCCAGGATAGCCCCTGATGCCCCGGCATGATCGATCGCCAGTTCAGCTAACACTTTAAGATCGCCACTGAAGCCGGTGGCCGGACGCGCACGTCCAAAGACCTTACCAATCTCATCATAACGGCCACCCTTGGCCAGAGGCTGACCATAGCTGGGGATGTAAACAGCGAACACCGCCCCGGTATGATAGTTATAACCACGCAGCTCGCCCAGATCGAAATACAACGATACCTCAGGAAAGCGCTGCGCCACTGCCGCGGCAATCTGCTCCAGATCCTCGAGCGCGGCCGCCATCTGTGGATACTCCGGCAATAACTGCTGCCGGGCTTTGTTAATCGTATCCTCGTTACCATTAAGGCTCGACAACAGCCGAAACGCTTGGCACTGCGAAGCAGATAAGGACAACCTCTGCAGCAAGACATCGAGCTCGGTCAGTGATTTTTTCTGCAGCAACGCAAACAACTCGGCCTGGTCATCCGCATCGAGCCCGGCCTGCTTCACCAGCGCCCGATAGACCCCGACATGCCCAAGATCCAACGTCAGAGGCTGACCCAGCTGCGCCTGAGTCAGCGACTCGAGCATCAGACAGATCACCTCGATATCACTCGCGACCCCCGCATGACCATACAGCTCGGCACCTATCTGCATCGGCGAGCGTCCCGTCAGCATATTAGCCGGCACGGTATGCAAGACCGAATTAGCATAGCAGAGCCGCGTCGGCCCCTGATGATTCAGACTGTGGGCATCGATACGCGCCACCTGGGGCGTGGTATCGGCACGCAGCCCCATCATCCTGCCGGTCAGCTGATCAGTCACTTTAAAGGTATTCAACGCCAGGTCATTACCCGTACCCGTTAACAGCGATTCCAGGTATTCGATCATCGGCGGCATCACCAGATCGTAGCCCCAGCTATCAAACAGACTCAACAACTTACGCCGCAACGCCTCAATCTGGCGCGCCTGGGCAGGCAGAATCTCTTTAACGCCATCCGGCAGTAACCAACGATCAGCAATGGACATGGGGTAACAGGCTCCCTCTCAGAACAGTAACAATAATAACAAGCCAAGGAGGCCGATTAAGGCACGACTACAGACCCCTCAGCAAGGAGGAGCACGCCAACTTCGAAGCCCCTGACACACAAAAACCGGGAAACGTCCCGGTTTGTGAAATCATACACCAATGGATGGCTAAACGCAGCCCCAAACTCTATACCGAGAAAGAGAGGGGCTACGCGAGTCCACAGTTACTTTCTGCCATCGGCGGAGTTGAGGTACTTAAAGAAATCGCCGCGCGGATCCAGCACCATCACATCGCCTTTATTACTAAAGGTCGACTTATAGGCATCAAGACTGCGGTAGAACGAGTAAAACTCGGCGTCTTTATTGTACGCCTTGGCATAGGTAGCAGATGCGACCGCATCCCCTTCACCACGCGTCAGCTCAGCCTCACGGAAGGCCTGTGCCAGCAATACGGTCTTCTGACGATCCGCATCGGCACGAATCCCCTCCGCCAGCTCTTTACCCTTAGAGCGCAACTCGCGAGCTTCGCGTTCACGTTCAGCACGCATCCGCTCATACACCGATTGACTAACCTCGGCCGGCAGCTCGATCCGCTTCACTCGGACATCGACCACCTCTATACCCAGTTCATCTTCGGTGATCGCGTTGAGTTCCTGAGTCAGACTGACCATCATCTCTTCACGCTCTCCAGAGACGACTTCCGTCAGAGTACGGCGACCAAACTTGTTTCGCAGCCGGGTATCCATCCGTGATGACAACAGATCGGCCGCACGAAACTCATCCCCCGAGGTTGCGGTGTAGTAAGTCTTAACATCCGCAATCCGCCACTTAATAAAAGAGTCTACGATCAGACGCTTCTTCTCCAAGGTTAGATAATCCTGCGGACGCGAATCCAGCGTCTGCACCCGAGCATCAAATTTAGTGACCGAGTTGACGATCGGCATCTTCACATGCAGACCCGGCAGCAGATTGGCATCGACGACCTCACCGAAACGGAATAGCAGACCCCGCTCGGTCTCATCAATGACATACAACGACTTAGAAAGCCCTACGACCGCTAGCAGCAATACTGCCAGCGCAACAAAAGTACGTCCTCCCATGTTAGCGCTCCCCCCTTGCGGTGGATGTCTGGCGACTACGCAGGCGATTAATCACCTCATCCGTCACCTGCTCGAGATTACTACCATCAAGACCTGAACCCTTCAGCCCCAGGCCCGACTGACTCCGATTGACCATCTGATCCAGTGGCAGATACATTATATTGTTGCCGCCTTCGACATCCATCAGCACCTTGGTTGAATTAGACATCACGGTGGTTACAGCATCCAGATACATCCGCTCCCGAGTAACTGCCGGAGCCTTGCTGTATTCGGTCAGCAGCTTTTCAAAGCGTCCCGCCTCACCTTGAGACCTGGCAACGACCTCTTCACGATAGGCATTCGCCTCTTCCAGCAAGCGCTGCGACTTACCCCGTGCCTCAGGCACTATGCCGTTAGCGTAGGATTGCGCCTCATTCTTAACCCGCTGCTCGTCTTCACGCGCCTTGATCACATCATCAAACGCAGGCTGCACCTGGGTTGGAGCCCTGGTGCTTTCGACGTTGACCTTGGAGATCCGCAAGCCGGTGCCATAGACGTCCATATAGCCCTGCAGCCGCTCCTGAACATCCTGACCTAGGAGTTCACGCCCTTCGGTTAGGATGAAGTGCATCTCCGAGGTACCCACCGCTTGCCGCAAAGCACTTTCGGTGGCGTGACCCAGACTGACTTCAGGCTCGCGCACTTTTAGCACGAACGACTTGGGATCGGTTACCCGGTATTGAACCTTCAAGCCCACCTCGACGATATTCTCATCTTCGGTCAGCATCAGCGCACGGTGATCCTTGGAGCGGACCTGGGTCACATTGACCGAAAAACGCTGGTCAACCACCGGTGGATTCCAACGTAGACCCGGCAGCACGGTGTCATGATATTTTCCTAGCCGCAGCACCACGACCCGTTCCTGTTCGTTGACGGTATAGAATCCCATCCCCCCCCAAACTACCAGCAAACCAAGCACCAACAGCAACACGCCGCCAATGCCGAGCGAGCGGCCACCATTACCTGAGCCTGAACTGCCGCCGCCGCCGCCAAAGATGCTGTTGAGTTTTTCCTGAAGCTTGCGTAGCGCCTCATCCAGATCTGGTGGCCCATCATTGCGTCGACCACCACGATCCCCACTACCCCAAGGATCCTGGTTTTTTCCGCTACCACCCGGTTCATTCCAAGCCATAAGCGCCTCCGTATATAAGTGTATGTTTATGCTAACGCATGTTAAATAGCCCTTCGCTCTCTTGCAAGATGCAATACCCGACGAAGGGGATGTAATCACCAGAGGTCTTCCCCTGAGGGTGGTAAGAACCGCTCTGGATCTATTTCGAGCCGCGTCAACATCTGCAACAGATCGCGCTTTTGCAGCCGGACGTCAAGCGCAAACCCACCCTGCTCATCGACCTGCTCCTGTAACACCGCGCCCTGGGCGTAAAGCTGCGCCCGAAACGCACCCTCACCCGGGGTTAAGTGCAGCAACTGATGAATGATCTCATCACCTAGAAGTTCGGCCATGGCTTGACCTAAAAGTTCAACTCCCTCACCGGTCACCGCCGACAACCACACGCGCTGCGGTCGCCCCGCCTCATCACGATCGATACGCGGGCACGCCTCGCCGAGCAAATCGATCTTATTGTAGACCTCAAGGGTCGGGATAGCATCCGCACCTATCTCGGCCAACACCAGTTCGACCTGACCTACATTTTCATCCCGCTCAGGACTAGCCGCATCGATCACGTGCAGCAACAGACTGGATTCGACCGTCTCCTGTAACGTCGCTCGAAACGCCTCAACCAGCTTGTGCGGCAGATGGCGAATAAAGCCGACCGTATCCGCCAGCACCACCGCGCCGATATCGGCGACCTGGATCCGCCTCAGCGTCGGATCCAGGGTCGCGAACAACCGATCCGCCGTGAACACCCGGGATTCGGTCATCTGATTAAAGAGTGTCGACTTGCCGGCATTGGTATAACCCACCAGAGACACCGTAGAAATGGCGGCGCGCTGTCGCTGCCGCCGCCCCTGATCGCGCTGCTTGCGCACCTTATCCAGTCGACCCAGGATCGATTTGATTCGCACCCGTAGCAGGCGGCGATCGGTCTCTAGCTGAGTCTCGCCCGGGCCACGCAAGCCTATCCCACCTTTCTGCCGTTCCAGGTGAGTCCAGCCACGCACCAGTCGGGTTGACATATGCTCGAGCTGAGCGAGTTCAACCTGTAACTTACCCTCGTAGGTACGGGCTCGCTGGGCAAAGATATCGAGGATCAGCCCGGTGCGATCGAGCACCCGGCATTCGAACAACGCCTCGAGGTTACGTTCCTGGCTCGGAGATAATGAGTGGTTAAAAAGCACCAGCTTAGCGTCATGCTGACGGGCAATGTCGGCAATTTCCTCGGCTTTGCCCTGACCGACAAAATACCGAGAACTGATACGCTTGCGCGACCCTGTGACCATCGCCACAGGGTCGGCACCGGCGGACAGGGCCAGTTCTTCGAACTCCTTCGGGTCTTCCCTCTGAGAGTCTTCAGCCAGGTCCAGGTGAACAAGTAGTGCTATTTCGCCGGATTCAGGTCGCTCAAAAAACAAAATTAATCCTTTTAGAACAAATGTTTATTCTTCATCACCTTCAAAGATCTGGACAGGCGTTTTGACAGGCCGAGAAGGTACTACTGTGGAGATTGCATGCTTATAGACCATCTGACTCACGGTGTTTTTAAGCAGAATCACAAACTGATCGAAAGATTCGATCTGCCCTTGCAGCTTGATACCGTTGACCAGAAAGATAGAAACGGGAACCCGCTCCTTACGCAACAGATTGAGGTAAGGGTCTTGTAATGTTTGCCCCTTTGACATGTTGAACTCCTTAAACTATTTTTTTTACAGTTAATTACAACCAATAATGGCAATTTACAGAGTCCGCTGTTGCTTCAGATGCAAAACAATCCCTTCTCGACCCCAAAGTGCGCTACCAGCCCATTGAACACCCTATATAAGGTAGTCATCGACTAATTTCAAGGTATTGCTGATTATATTGCTGGAACAGGCATCGATCCGCTCCGCACCCTTCCAGCTTCGCAGCCAGGTCATCTGCCGCTTAGCCAGCTGACGGGTGGCGATAATACCACGCTCGCGCATGCTCTCGTAACCGCCTTCGCCCTCAAGATAGGCCCACATCTGCCGGTAACCCACGCAGCGGATAGAGGGCATGGAGGCATGGAGATCGCCACGCTGGTACAGGGCACGCACCTCCTGCTCAAAACCCGCCTCCAGCATGGCGCTAAAGCGCTGTTCGATACGCCTATGCAGCAGCGCCCTATCCGCAACCTCTATACACAGCTGCAACGGCCGAAAGGGCAGCGCGGCGGCCTGCTGTTCCTGCCAGAGTTCGGTCAGGGTTCGTCCGGTCAGCTCGTAGACCTCCAGCGCGCGCTGTAGCCGCTGAGGATCATTGGGGTGAATCCGCAGCGCCGATACCGGATCGATCTCCTGCAGCCGTCGATGCAAGGCCTCCCAACCCTCGGCCCCTGCCTGATCGAACAGTCGCTGACGCACCACCGGATCTGCCTGGGGCAGACTGGCAAGGCCCTCCAGCAGCGCCTTGAAATACAGCATGGTACCGCCCACCAACAGCGGAATGCGGCCGCGCCGGTGGATCGAAGCGATTTCGGCCAGAGCATCGCGGCGAAACTCAGCCGCCGAATAACGTTGGGCCGGATCACGAATATCGATCAACCGGTGCGGCGCTCGTGCCAATAACCCGGCGTCGGGCTTAGCCGTCCCTATATCCATGCCTTTATAGATCAGCGCCGAGTCCACGCTGATAAGATCACAGGGCAGGCGCTCGGCAATCTCCACCGCCAGATTGGTCTTGCCGGTGGCCGTCGCCCCCATCAGACAGATCACCGGCAGGACGTTGGCAGTCATTTCGCTAGACAAGATTACAATCCCTCATAAACAGTATAGCCAGGGCGACTGTCGCCGCACCGACCCGGACCCGATAGTTCACCGGCCGGACGTTGGCAGACCTTTCGTTAGTCAAAATCACTGCCCCCTCATAAACAGCTTATCCAGGGCACCCATATCCAGCTGGGTCCAGGTGGGGCGACCGTGGTTGCACTGACCGCTACGCTCGGTGCGCTCCATATCCCGCAGCAACGCGTTCATCTCCGGCAAGGTTAGCTGCCGATTGGCCCGCACCGAACCATGGCAGGCCATGGTCGAGAGGATCTGGTCATGCTCGGCTTCGATACGGTCACTATTACCGAGCACCCGCAGATCCGCCAGCACATCGCGCAACAACTGCTCGACACTGCCCTGCTTGAGCAGCGCCGGCAGCTGGCGAATCACCAGGGACTCTTCGCTCATGCGTTCCAATTCAAAACCCAGACGCTGAAACAGCCCGGCAAACTCCTCGGCGCAATCGGCCTCATGGGCACTCACCGCCACCGCCTGGGGCACCAGCAGCGGCTGCGAGGTGACACTCTGTTCGGCATAGGACTGTTTCAGACGCTCGTAGACCACCCGCTCATGCGCCGCATGCATATCCACCACCACCAGCCCCTGGGCATTTTGCGCCAGGATAAAAATTCCGTGCAGCTGCGCTAGGGCATACCCCAGCGGCGGCGCCTGGGTTGCGCCATCTTCTGCACTCAGATCGGCATTCAGACCGGCGAGGGTCTGGCCGCTTGCGCCATACACCAGGGCCTGGGCAGCGGTATTAGAATCCGCGCTCAAGCCACTCACCTTTGCGCTATTTACCTTCAAAACCGGCGTTGGATGCAGCGCCGCGTAGGCCGCAACCTGATCGCGGACCTCTCCTGGTTGCGGCCGATCCTGTGGATGAGGCTGCGGGTACGCCCGTGGGTGCGTCTCTTGTTGCGGGAAAGCCAGGGGGATCAATTGCTGATCCTGGAGCTGCGCCGGCTGAACCGCAGCGACAGCCGGTGGCATCACTTCCCCCGTCTCTGCGGAGACCTCGGCAGCGCTCAGCTGGTCCCCGGGACTCACCTTGGCAAGACCTCGATGCAGGGTTCGAAACAGAAAATCATGCACCAAGCGACCGTCACGGAAACGCACCTCGTGCTTGGTCGGGTGGACATTGACATCCACATCGGCCGGATTGAGCTCCAGGAACAACACGAACGTCGAGTGCCGGCCGTTGTACAGCACATCGCGGTAAGCCTGGCGAATCGCATGCGCCACCAGCTTGTCGCGAATGGCCCGACCATTAACAAAGAAATACTGCAGATCTGCCTGAGAGCGCGAAAAGGTGGGCAGCCCGACCCAGCCCCAGAGCCGCAACCCGGCAGCCTCGACATCCAGTGCCAGGGCATTTTCCATAAACGCGGGACCACAGAGTGATCCGACCCGGCGCTCCAGCTCCATCGTCGAGGTCGCCGGGCGCAGCTGATGAATCACTCGAGCGTTATGACTCAGCGTGATCGCCACATCGAAGCGACTCAAGGCTAACCGTTTGACCACCTCCTGAAGATGACCAAACTCGGTCTTTTCGGTGCGCATAAACTTGCGGCGTGCAGGAGTATTAAAGAACAGATCGCGAACCTCGATCGTCGTACCCTGCTGATGCGCCGCCGGCGTCACCACCGAGTTCATCTCCCGTCCTTCTGCCGCGACCTGCCAGGCCTGATCCGCGCCCACAGCAAGGGAGGTCATGCTCAGACGCGAGACCGAGCTGATACTCGCCAGCGCCTCCCCCCGAAACCCCAGGGTCCTTACGGCTTCCAGGTCGTCGAGATTCTGAATCTTACTGGTCGCATGCCGGCTCAATGCCAGCTCCAGATCGTCCCTGACCACTCCCAAGCCATTATCTCGCAACCTGATCAGCTTAATACCGCCCTGCTCGATATCTATGTCGATCCGGTCAGCACCGGCATCGAGGCTATTCTCTAGCAACTCTTTGACGACCGACGCCGGCCGTTCAACAACCTCGCCGGCGGCAATCTGGTTAGCAAGACGAGGAGACAGCAGTGCAATACGGTTCATCAGATACTCGACTCTAATTATTGAAAAGAGAAAACAGGAGAGCGAAAACAGGGGCATGAAAGCCCGTCAGAATGCGGGAATCTTCAGTAACTGTCCAACCCGAATCAGATCGGAGGAGAGGCCGTTAAACTCCCGCAGACGCTTCATCGCCACCTGGTTACGGCTGGCGATCTCCGACAGGGTATCCCCCCGAGAGACGCGATAAGAACTGACCGAGCCCCCCCCCGCATTGAGCCTGGTGGCCAGCAAGGTCGAGGGTGGGGGTTTACGGCTGAAGTGGGTCTTGATACCGTTGAAGATAGACTGAGCCAGCTTGTGCTGATGACCAGAATCCTGCAATAAACGTGCTTCCCGGGGATTGGAAATAAATCCGGTTTCAATCAGGATTGAGGGGATATCTGGCGATTTAAGCACCATAAAGCCGGCATACTGCACGGTCTTCTTATGCATATGGGCCACACTGCTCATCTGTGCCTGGATGTAACCACCGGCCTCGCGCGAGTGACTGATACTGGAGTTCATCGACATATCCAGCAGCACGCCTTCGAGCAGCACATTACCACTATCCTTGCTGAGCGTGCCTACCCCGCCGATCAGATCGACGCTGTTTTCACGCCCCGCCAACCAGCGCCCCATCTCGCTGCTGGCGCCACGCGAAGAGAGCGTCCACACCGAGGCACCGCGAGCCCTGTGGTTCTTGAAGGCATCGGCATGGATCGACACAAACAGGTCGGCCTCCCCCTTACGGGCCTTGCGGGTGCGATCCCGCAAACCGACATAATAGTCGCCATCCCGAATCAGTACCGGCTTAAAACCAGGCTCCTGCTCGAGCAGCCTGGCCAGCTTTTTGGCGATAGCCAACACCACCACCTTTTCCTTCACCCCCTCAGGACCTATAGCGCCCGGATCCTCGCCGCCGTGACCGGCATCGATGGCGATAATAATATTGCGATTACCGAGGGGCACCCCTTCCATACTCGGCGCCGCCTTTGCGGGCGCAGGTTTGGGTTTGGTATCGACAAGATCCACCACCAGCCGGTGACCGTACTTGTCATTGGGCAGCAGATCGAAGCTGCGCGGCTGTGTCCGGCGTTGCAGGTCAAGCACGATGCGCACGCCGTCCGCGCGCTTACCGCTACGGATAGCCTTGATCGGTGTTTTTGACAGGTCCAGATCCGCCAGCACCGCTTTGACCTGACTGCCCTTGATATCGATGACAATCCGCTCAGGATTGGACAGGGTGAACAGCGAATGACTCACGGAATCTGAGAGATCAAAGACCAGCCGTGTATGATCAGGCGCGGGCCAGATCCGCACCTGTTCGATACTCGCAGCCCAGCCAACAGCCATCATCGCCTGCAGCAGCAGCACCGCCTGCAAGAGCCGGCACAGCGCCCTTCTCAACACCTTATTAACACCTTATCGACATCGTCTTTATACCTACTAATCAGTTAGCCCTGTTTTTATGCCCGGCAGATCGACGGGCCTCTGCCAGCCGCTGCAAGATCGACTCACCGCGCAGGTTCTGAGGACTGAGCGTGACGCAGCGCCCTGCCCCTTGCGGCTCGATCTGTAACTCCAGATCGGCTTTAGGCAAGACTCCCGCACCGCGATCAGGCCACTCGATAAGCCGCAGCGCCGGTACCGAGAAATAATCCCGAATACCCAGGTATTCGAGTTCCTCGGGATCCGCCAGCCGGTACAAATCAAAATGATAAACCAACCCAGCGTCAAAGTCATAAGGCTCTACCAGGGTATAGGTCGGACTCTTAACAACCCCTGTATGCCCAAACGACTGCACCACGCCCCGACAGAGCGTCGTCTTACCCATACCCAGATTACCCTGCAGATAAATATTGGCCTCAGGCCGCGCCGCCAGACCGAGCTGCCAACCAAAGGCCACCATCTGCGACTCATCGACCAGCGACCAGCGCATCGACTTCAAGGCCACATCGGACTCACACATCATTATCTCTTCCATTAACGCTCTTCAACTCTTATCGACTGCTGCCGGTGGCAGCTCAGGATTTAGCAAGCGCCTGATCTCAGGAATCAGATCGGTGGCGGCAAGACCCCGCTCACCCAGCCGCCGGGCCACCCGGTCCGCGGCATGGGCATGGACATCGACACCGATTGAGGCCGCATCAACCTGGCTCAACCCCTGCGCCACCAGCGCGGCTATCACCCCCGTCAGCACATCACCCATACCCCCGCTGGCCATTCCCGGATTACCCCGGGCACAGAGCCGGATACTCTGACCATCGCAAATCAATGTGCCCGCACCCTTGAGCACCACAACCCCGCCATACCGCTGTTGTAACCGGTTAACGGCCGCAAAGCGATCCGCTTGAATCTGCGCCACCGAACAACCCAACAGCCGCGCCGCCTCTCCCGGGTGCGGAGTCAGAATCCAGTGAGCCCGCTTGCTGGGTTCGACTAACCGGCCCTGACTCAATAGATTCAAAGCATCGGCATCAATCACCAGAGGCGAAGACTGTCCCTGTGCCGCCTGCAGCAACTGCCCCGACCAGGCGCTCTGCCCCAGCCCTGGACCTATAGCGACCACCGTGGCGCGCGCTAGCAAGGGTTCGAGTTCTTGACCGGAGACCACCGCATGACTCATCACCTCCGGCCGATTGCCCGTGGTTAAACAAACATGCTCGGCACGGGTGGCAACGCTAACCAATCCTGCCCCTGCCCGGAGCGCAGCCTCGCTGGCCATCACCACCGCCCCTGCCATCCCTCGGTCACCGCCGATAACGACAACCTGACCAAAATCGCCTTTATGGGCACCGCGAGAACGGGCCTTTAAGCGCTGTAACCGCTCGCCAATACCTATCACCTCGACCTGAGCGGGTATCCCGGAGTAAAGTTCAGCGGGCACCCCCAGCCCCTCAAACAGCAGTTCGCCGCAACACTCGACGCCCTGATGGGTCAGCAGGCCGCGCTTAAGACCGATAAAACTGACCGTCATCGCTGCACGTACCGCACAACCCAGGATGGCGCCGGTATCGGCGCACAGGCCCGAGGGTATATCCAGCGCCAGCACCGGTTTAGCACTGCTGTTGATCCGTTCAATCACTGCGGCACATTCGCCGCGCACCGCTCCACGCAGACCCGTGCCCAGCAAGCCATCGACGATCAGCTCACCCGTCAGCGCCAGGGACGCCTTATAGGGTTCCACCTTGACGCCGCGTGATTCGGCCCACCGCAGCGCTTCAAGCGCCTCACCCTGGAGCCTGGCCCGAGCTTCCTCCCCCCCCTGCAGCAACACCTGAACCTCCAGTTGTTGCTGCAGGGCCAGCGCGGCCACGACCAGGGCATCACCGCCATTATTGCCGCCACCGCAGACCAGCGTCAGCCGGGTCACCTCGGGCCAACGCTGGCGCAAGGCGCGATAAGCCGCTCGCCCGGCCCGCTGCATCAGCTCAAAACCGGGGATCTGATAGTGCTCGATCGCACCGCGATCCAACTGTCGGGTTTGCGCCGCCGTGTAGAGGTTACAGCCTGAGGCGGGAGGTAAAAATGGCATCACAGCTCCTAATATCTGTATCCTGACCCTATAGAGTATAGAATTCCGAATCGGCATCCAAATCAAACCTATCGATCAACCACCTATAAAAAACAGGCCTTCGCACCCCTTATGACCACTCTCGCACCTGAACAGCTCACCGACCTGATCAAAACCTGGGGTAAAGAGTTTGGCTTTGATGCCGTCGGTATCACCGGTGTCGATATGAGCCAGCACGCGGAACAGCTCGATCACTGGTTGGCGCAAGGCTATCAGGGTGAGATGGCCTATCTGGCTAACCATCGCGAACTGCGCCTGCACCCTGATCAACTCCACCCCGGCACTCTCAAGATCATCTGTGTGCGCATGGACTACCGGCCACGCGAGGTCGAGACCCTGCGTGTACTCCAGGATCCGGAGCAGGCCTATATCTCACGGTATGCGCTGGGGCGCGATTATCACAAGACCCTGCGCAAGCGCCTGGCGCTGTTCGCCAAAAAAATAGCCACGCAAACGGGAACCTTCGGCTACCGCCCCTTCGTCGATAGCGCGCCGATACTGGAAAAACCGCTGGCACAGCAAGCGGGACTCGGCTGGCAGGGCAAACACAGCCTGCTGATCAATCGCGAGGCCGGCAGTTATTTCTTCCTCGGCGAGCTCTTTACCGACCTGCCGCTGATCGTCGATGAGCCCTACACCAAAGACCACTGCGGCCGCTGCAGTGCCTGCATGGATATCTGCCCGACAGCCGCGTTTCCCGAACCCTATGTCCTCGACGCCCGGCGCTGCATCTCCTACCTGACGATCGAACTCAAGGGCTCGATCCCTGAGGAGCTACGCCCGCTGATCGGCAACCGGGTCTTTGGCTGTGATGACTGCCAACTGGTCTGTCCCTGGAACCGTTACAGCCACTTCAGCCAGGAGGATGATTTTAAACCGCGTCACGGCCTGGATCGCATCGAACTGGCGCAACTGTTCAGCTGGGACGAGACCACCTTTCTGAAAAACACCGAGGGATCACCGATCCGACGCGCGGGTTTTCAGGGCTGGTTGCGCAATCTGGCGATAGGCTTAGGCAACAGTGGCGGGGGGGCGACGATCATTCAGGCGCTGCAACGGCGCAGCGATGATCCTTCAGAACTGGTCAGAGAGCATGTCAGCTGGGCCATCGAGCAACTGGCCCAGGGGAAAGCAGCCTCAGCGCTGCCGTTAACCGACCAGCCACGAAAGGTCAGACATCTGCTCTGATACCGGTCGACAATCTTTAACCGACCTTTAACCGACTCTTAATCGAACAACCGCGAAAAGTCAGACATCTGCTCTGATACCGGTCGATAGTTCATCCGCAGCGCCGTCATTTTCTAACGGAAACTGACGTGTCAGGTAGGTGATAATATCCTTGGACTCGTACATCCACTGGCTACTGCCATCGGCTTTATCGATCCGCAGACAGGGGGTCTTGATCCGGCCACCCTGCTCAAGCAGATCCTGACGATGGCCGCCATCACTGCCACTGCTGGCATCACGCAGTTCCAGGGGCAAGTTCAAGCGGCGGGCAGCACGCCGCACCTTGATACAGAAAGGACAGCCCGCAAACTGATAGAGCGCATGACTGTGTAACGCCTGCTCAACCTGTCGCTGGTATTCGGGGGTACGCTGGCCTTTCTTAGGCAGGGTCAGCCAGTTAATCAACTGCACCAAACCACCCACCAATAACCGAAAAATTCTCATAACCGTCCTTAAAGTGACCTATATAAAGGTCGCGCATTGTTTCATAGTTAACGGAGCCGATAAAGCCCGCCAGCAAACGGCTGACGGGCTTTATGCGACCTGATTTAGCGGGCCGCTAGGCCTGCGTATCCAGGTTGAAGAAATGGTTACGGTAATGCACCAATTCAGCGATCGAATCTTTAATATCGTCCAGCGCCAGATGCGCACCCTTCTTGACCACGCCATCAAGTACATCAGGACGCCAGCGCCGCGCCAGCTCTTTAATGGTACTCACATCGAGATTGCGGTAGTGAAAGTAACCCTCCAACTCGGCCATATAGGGCACCAGAAAACGCCGGTCCTGACCGATGCTGTTGCCGCAGATCGGCGACGCACCCAGGTCGACATGCTGCTGCAAGAACGCCAGGGTCGCCAACTCCGCATCCCGTTCGCAGATT
>JBLHND010000020.1:0-32756 GCA_047622605.1 Motiliproteus sp.
TCTTAGGTTTTTCCCAATGCGGGCTGTAGCTCTGTTCATGAATCTGCTGGCTACCGTCATGCTCGCGGAGCATTACCAGGCTGGAGCGGGTTCCGTAGTCGCTGCTGTCGATAAAACGTGGCCCTAGGCGCCGCTCCCATTCCAGGCCTATACCGGTATCGGGTAGCTGGTCATCGGTTGGGAGATCGCGCTGCTGTAATAACCGCAACAGCGCGGGTGCCGAGATGTCATCGGCCTCGATCAGTTGCTGCAGGGCCTGGGTGCCTTGAGCGACCTTAGGCCAGGGGGTATCGAGTGTCGCGTTGCTGAGTCCGTAAATTCCGGGCGCAAGGGCTTGTGGCGGCTGCTGGTTGCGATTGGAGCCGTAATAGAGTCCGTGGCGGTCACCGAGTAACAGGTTGTAACCGGCATAGTGGTGGCTCTGGGATTCGAGCGCGTGGAGGTAGTCCAGAGGGGGCTGGTTACCGAGGAGGTAATCGAGCGGTAGGCGGCCGCGGGACCTGAGCGGCTCGCTGCTCTGGCTAAAGCCCTTGCGTACATTGGTGACGGCTGCAAAGAGCCCTGAGCGGGTGCAGCCGAGCCAGGTGCCGCCCTGCTCGAGGTCTTGCCCGGCCAATAGGCCGGGCGCTTGTGGCCAGAAATCGAGGCGTCGGGTCGGGCGCTTATAGAATTCATCACGATTGGCGGCGACTATTAGTGGATAGCCCGGGTCCATCTTGTAGGCAAACAGGATCAGGCACATGCTGGATTTCCCTGAGGCTTGAGTTTGAGTGATAATAGCGCCCTTTTAAAACCCCTACAATTTAGGCCTCTACAGTGCTGGTTCTCTCTTATCTTGTCCTCGGCGCCTGCGCCGGTACGCTCGCGGGTCTATTCGGAATTGGCGGCGGTTTGATTATTGTCCCGGTGCTGGTGTTCAGCTTCGGGCTGCAGGGGATGTCGCCCGAGGTGCTGACTCATGCGGCTGTCGCCACCTCATTGGCGACGATCGTGGTGACTTCGTTCAGCTCTATACGTACCCATCATCAGAAGCTAGGCGTACGCTGGGATATTTTTAAGCCGCTGGCGGTGGGCATCGTTATAGGTGCGATCCTGGGCGTTAAAACGGCGGTCCTGCTCAGCGGCCCCAAGCTGCAGTTGCTGCTCGGTTGTTTCGCTATTTTAATGGCTATCCAGATGGGGCTGGGTCTTAAGCCTAAGCCCGCCCGGGACGTGCCGAAATCGTTGGGCTTGGGGGTGATCGGAAGCTTGATTGGCTATGGCTCGGCGCTGTTCGGTATCGGTGGCGGTTCTATGACGACCCCCTATCTGAACTGGTGCAACGTGCGCATCCAGCAGGCGATAGGCACCTCGGCGGCCTGTGGCCTGCCGATCGCCATCACCGGTGCCCTGGTCAATATTCAGCAGGGCTGGCAGCACCCGGCGCTGATGGAGTGGAGTCTGGGTTACGTTTACCTGCCCGCATTTTTCGGAATCATCCTGACCAGCGCCTGGTTTGCCGGCTACGGTGCGCGCTTGGCGCATGTGTTGCCGGAGCAGACCCTCAAGCGCGCCTTTGCGGTGCTGTTGCTGTTAGTCGGTATCCGCTTTCTGAGCACGGCGCTGGCGGCAGGTTGATGGCGCGGACGCTGTCCAAAAAAACGGTCCAGAAAAACGGTCCAGAAAAAAACGTAATTGTTAAAGGAGTTCTGCCTGCGTGTTGACGTTCCCTCAGATAGACCCGGTTGCCCTGCAGTTGGGGCCCCTGAAGATACATTGGTATGGGCTGATGTATCTCGGCGGTTTTGTGGCGGCCTGGTGGTTGGCCAATCGCCGCGCCGCCCGGCCAGGATCGGATTGGAGCCCGCAGCAGGTCTCCGATCTGATCTTCTACTGCGGTCTGGGCGTCGTCTTGGGAGGGCGGGTGGGCTATGTGTTGTTTTATAACTTTGAGCGCTTTCTGGAGGACCCCCTTTGGCTGTTCGCGGTCTGGGAAGGCGGGATGGCGTTTCATGGGGGATTGCTGGGCGTCGCCATCGCGATCGTGTTGTATGCGCGCAAATTTCATAAGACCATCTTTGGGGTGGCCGATTTTGTGGTCCCCCTGGTGCCTATAGGATTAGGGTTGGGGCGATTGGGTAACTTTATCGGCGGCGAGCTCTGGGGGCGTCCTACCGATCTGCCCTGGGGGATGATCTTTCCGCGCGCCGATGCTCTGGTGCGGCATCCCTCGCAGCTGTATCAGCTGGCGCTGGAAGGGGTGCTGCTGTTTTGTCTGCTCTGGTGGTTCTCGGCTAAACCGCGTCCAGCGATGGCGGTCTCAGGGCTGTTTCTGCTGTGTTATGGAAGTTTTAGATTCTTGGTCGAATTCGCCCGCCAGCCGGATAGTCATTTAGGCTATATCGCCTTCGATTGGCTGACGATGGGCCAGGTTTTGTCATTGCCGATGATCCTGGTCGGTGCGTTATTTATGCTCTGGGCGTACCACTGTCGCCCGGTTCAGACTCAACAAGGTAGGGGGTAACCGCGATGCAGCAGTATTTGCAGCTTATGCGTCAGATTCGTGATCAGGGCGCATTCAAAGGTGATCGCACCGGTACGGGGACTCTGAGCCTGTTCGGCCATCAGATGCGTTTTGATCTGGCTGAAGGTTTTCCGCTGGTGACCACCAAGAAGTGCCATCTGCGCTCGATTATTCACGAGTTGCTG
The DNA here is from genome assembly GCA_047622605.1 of Motiliproteus sp. Taxonomy (GTDB): domain Bacteria; phylum Pseudomonadota; class Gammaproteobacteria; order Pseudomonadales; family Balneatricaceae; genus Motiliproteus. The sequence goes on from JBLHND010000020.1 coordinate 2,689, forward strand.
TGGTTCTTGCAGGGCGATACCAATATCAAATACCTCAACGATAATGGGGTGAAAATTTGGGATCAGTGGGCCGATGAGCAGGGTGATCTCGGCCCTGTCTACGGACATCAGTGGCGCTCCTGGCCAACGCCTGAAGGCGATGGGGTCGATCAGCTGGCGTTGCTGATCGAGCAGATTAAAACCAATCCAAATTCGCGACGCCTGATCGTCAGTGCCTGGAATGTGCCGGAAGTTAACAAGATGGCGCTGCCGCCCTGTCATACCCTGTTCCAGTTCTATGTCAGTGAAGGCAAGCTGTCGTGCCAGCTGTATCAGCGCAGCGCCGACGTGTTCCTGGGGGTGCCTTTTAATATCGCCTCTTACGCGTTGCTGACGATGATGGTCGCGCAGGTCTGTGGTCTTACCCCCGGTGACTTCGTACATACTCTGGGCGATGCTCACCTGTACTCCAATCACCTGGAGCAGGCCGAGTTGCAGCTCTCACGAGAGCCGCTCAAACTGCCGGTGATGAAGCTTAATCCAGAAGTGACCGATCTGTTCGGGTTCAGGTTTGAAGACTTCGAGTTGCAGGGCTACCAGAGTCATGCCCATATCCCGGCACCGATAGCGGTCTAGCGCGAAGCCGGTCATTGTTTTTTACGTTTGCTCTGTGAGGGTTTTATGCGACTAGCACTGATGGTTGCCCAGGCTGAAAATCGGGTAATAGGCATTAAGAATACGCTGCCCTGGTATTTGCCTGAGGATCTGAAATATTTCAAGGCGGTGACTCTGGGTAAGGTGATTATTATGGGGCGCAAGACCTATGAATCGATCGGGCGGCCTTTGCCGGGGCGCACCAATATCGTGGTCAGCCGTGACAGGAATTATTCGGTTGAGGGCGTTACGGTCATGCACTCTCTGCCGCACGCCCTTGAGGAGGCGCGTCGGGTCTCTGGGCTCAACGGTGCCGAGGAGGCGCTGGTGATCGGCGGTGCCGAGCTTTATGCTCAGGCGCTGCCGTTAGCGGAGCGGCTCTATCTGACCCAGGTGCATCATTCTATCGAGGGAGATACCTTCTTTCCTGAGCTCGATTGTGCCCAGTGGCAGCAGATATCGCGTCGGGATTTCGAGGCGGTTGCGCCCAATCCGCATGCCTATAGCTTTATCACCTTAGATCGCGTCGAGGCCTGAGCATGAATCTGCAGGCATTATTGTCCATGTTGGCCGACGGCGAGTTCCACTCCGGGGAATCCCTGGGTGAGGCTCAGGGGGTCAGTCGCGCGGCGGTCTGGAAACAGCTCAAGAAGCTCGAACCCCTGGGTCTTGATTGCCATTCGGTGAAAGGACGAGGCTATCGAATTCCGGGGGGTATCAACCTGCTGGATAGGCGTATTTTCGAGTCAGGGCTCGATGCTGAGGTCGCGTCCAGCCTGAGCCATATCGAGCTGGCATTGAGTCTGGAATCTACCAATAAGCTTGCCGCTGCTGAGGCGCAGCTAGGCAACTGTCATGGTCGCCTGTATATCGCCGAGCAGCAGACATCGGGGCGGGGGCGACGAGGGCGAGTCTGGGCCAGCCCTTTCGCGCGTAATCTGTATTTTTCACTGACCTGGTCTTTTGGGGGCGGAGCTGCCGCGCTGGAGGGGTTGAGCCTGGTGGTGGGTTTGGCGCTGCGTAACGGCTTGGCTGCCTTAGGTGTGGAGGCTGTGCAGTTGAAATGGCCCAACGATTTGCTCCATCAAGAGCGTAAGCTGGCGGGCGTGTTGCTTGAGATGAGCGGCGATGCATCGGGGCAGTGTCAGGTGGTTATCGGTATGGGTGTCAATGTAGCCATGCCTGAGGGTGCCGCGACGGAAGTGGACCAGCCCTGGACCGACTTGCAGCAGATTCTGGGTGAGCCCTTGGATCGTAATCGGGTCTTGGCCACGCTGCTCAATACGCTGATTCCTATGTTGCAACAGTTTGAGCGTCAGGGGTTCGCGCCCTTCAGGGATGGCTGGCAGCAGCACAACGCCCATCAGGGGCAGCAGGTACGGTTATCCACCGAGAGCTTTTCCCAGCAGGGAGAGTGCCTCGGTGTGGATGCTAAGGGGGCGCTGTTGCTGGCGACTGATGCCGGCGTTAAGGCGTTTTATGGAGGGGAGCTGAGTCTGAGGGCATTAGCCGATGCTTGATATCGATATTGGCAATACAAGGCTCAAGTGGCGCCTCAGGGCTGAGCAAGAGGGGGCGCAAGAAGAGCAGCGAGGTTTCATTGATACCGCAGCTCTTAGTGACACCCTGTTGCGACAATCCTGGGGTGGGCTTGCATGGCCGCAACGGGTGCGTTTTGTCTCGGTGGCCTCTATGGAAATAGAGCACCTGCTGCTGTCGTACTGTCGAAAGCAGTGGTCCCTGACGGCGGAGAAGGCTCTGTCACAAGCCGCTCAGGCGGGCGTAACCAATAGCTATGCCAATTTTGAGACGATGGGTGCCGACCGCTGGTTGGCGATGCTGGCTGGGTTTCAACGTGCCCCCGGAGGCTGCTGCGTCGTGGATTGCGGCAGCGCGGTGACGGTAGATTATGTTGATGCGACAGGGCTACACCTGGGTGGTTATATCGCACCGGGGCTGCGTCTGATGCGCAGAGGGCTGCTCAGTAATACCCGCCAGATCCATCTGCCCTTAGACGCGCAGGGGCGCTTTGACACACGCCCAGGCAAGAGTACCGAAGAGGCGGTAGGCCAGGGGATTGAATTGATGTTGGCGGCGCTTGCCCAGCGAGTCGTGCGCGATATGCCCACCTTGCTGGGTGCTCAGGCGACGCTGTTGGTGACAGGAGGTGATGCCGCGCGTTTCCTGGAGGCGGCAGGTGCGGGTGAGCACTGCGCAGACTTGGTGCTGGACGGGCTGGGTTGGGCGCTGACTGTCAGGGGCAGCGCCAGCAAGGAGGCGGACTAGATGTTGCGCTGGTTATTTCTGATTCTGTTGCTAGTTAACGCGATGCTGTATGGCTGGTTCTATCAGGAGCGGGAGCACAGGCGTAGTCTGGCCGATCGGGTCGAGAAGCAGCCGCATGCGGTGGCAGGGCTTGAGCTGCTTACGGAGGTGCCTGCGTCGGCACTGCGTGAGTCTGAGCCGAAATTGCTCGCCGCGGTCGATGCTCCGCCGGATAGGTCGTTGTATTGCTATCGCTTTGGCCCGTTTGCAGAGGCTCAGGGGTTAGAGGCCTGGCTGGGTGACGAGGGTGTGGGTCGGCTGGCGCTGGAACAGGAGGAAGTGTCGGTGTTGCCCTCTGGGTATGGCGTCACTGTCAGCGCGCCTGAGGGCGTGGTGGCGCGGCAAGCGTTGCTCGAGTCGATGGGTGCGGTCGGTCTGCAAGGGCAGTGGCTTGAGGGGGCTGGTGCGAAAGAGGTGCTGTCGCTGGGTGTGTATGAAGAGCAGGCATCGGCGGAGGCTCTGGGGCGGGCGTTGCAGCAACAAAATTATGACGCGGTGGTGCAAGAGCAGAGACGCTATAGCTACCACTATTATCTATTATTACGGACCAATTCCGAGGCCGTTGCCGGCAGTAAGTGGCTGCGATCACTGCTGAAAAAATTCCCAAACGTGAAAACTGAAAAAAAACTTTGCCAAAGGGTTGCAAGAACCCGGGGGCCTGAGTAATATCTGCGCCTCGTTGATGCAACGCATGAGCCGGCATAGCTCAGCTGGTAGAGCAACTGACTTGTAATCAGTAGGTCCCGAGTTCGACTCTTGGTGCCGGCACCACGCTTAGCAGCAACGATAAGTTAAAGGTCCTAGATCTATGATCGAAAGTCCGACGGTAAGGTGAGGTTCCCGAGTGGCCAAAGGGATCAGACTGTAAATCTGACGCGCAAGCTTCGGTGGTTCGAATCCACCCCTCACCACCATTTAACTTAGATATTCGTCTTGTGCGGGTATGGTATAATGGCTATCACATCAGCCTTCCAAGCTGAGGACGCGGGTTCGATTCCCGCTACCCGCTCCAAGCTAGTCGGATAGTGTTTAGGTTAGCTCTGCTAATTATGTAATGTGCTCCAGTAGCTCAGGGGTAGAGCACACCCTTGGTAAGGGTGAGGTCGGCGGTTCAAATCCGCCTTGGAGCTCCATTCCATAGGAAGTAGTTGTAAAAGAACGGCTGTAGAAAAGCATCGTAGAAAGGGTAGGCATAGTGATATGCCTGCCCTTTTTTCGTTGTTGGGTTTTGTTTGGGTTGTGGTCTGGTGGGTCTTCGTTCGTAAAGAGTCGTCTGGTTGCTCGCGAAACTCAGTGTGTAGCGCTGTGGAAGTCAGTCCTCAGGGGTGTGGGGCGTGCGGCTGTTGCAGGAGTCTTTAGTTGCCTGTCTGCAGGCGATCCTTTCATTGTCTGGCAGTGGCTAATTGGTGCGGAGTCTTTCGTTTCATGGAGGTGTTCGCACCTCGGGTGCGGGTGTTGTGGCTAGGATAGTCGAATAAGCGGACATTGTTAGTTGCAAAGCTAAGGGGGTGTGGATATAATTCGCTCCCCTTGTGACAGGCCAGTGGCTCAATTGGCAGAGCAGCGGTCTCCAAAACCGCAGGTTGGGGGTTCGAGTCCCTCCTGGCCTGCCAATTTAACGTCCTTAATTAGACCGTTGAATTGGCAGGAGTCTTAAGGTTGATATTTCTATCAGCTCCATCTGTTTATATAGAGGCTTTACCGCATGAGCGCGAAAGCAGGTCCTGCTGAATCCAAGTTTGATTCTGGTAAATGGTTTGTCACTCTGCTGCTAGTCGCGGTGGGTGTGGCGGGTAATTCATATTTTTCTGAAGAGTCGCTGCTGTATCGGGTGCTGGCTCTGCTGCTGTTGGCTGCTGCGGCCGGTTTCGTTGCGCTGCAGACGGCTAAGGGTAGGGCGTTCTTTACGCTGTTTAAAGAAGCCAAGGTTGAGATTAGAAAGGTTATCTGGCCAACGCGCCAGGAGACAGTGCAGACTACGGCAATAGTCGTCGTCGTCGTGTTGTTGACAGGTTTGGCGCTCTGGGCGATTGATTCGCTGCTGAGTTGGATGATTTCTGGAGTAATTGGTTAAGGGGTTCTCGCAGTGGCGAAGCGTTGGTACGTCGTTCACGCATATTCGGGTTATGAAAAGCGAGTTATGCAATCCTTGCAAGAGCGGGTCGAGCTCGAGAATATGCAGGATGACTTCGGTGACATTTTAGTGCCGACCGAAGAAGTAGTAGAAATGCGCAACGGTCAGAAGCGTAAGTCTGAGCGTAAGTTTTACCCAGGGTATGTGTTGGTCCAGATGGAGTTGAACGACGCTTCCTGGCACCTGGTTAAGTCAGTACCGCGGGTGATGGGCTTTATCGGCGAGGACACAAGAAATCCTGGTAAGGTAGCCCCGATTACTGAGAAAGAAGCACAGGCGATCTTGCAGCGCGTCGAGGCAGGCGTCGATCAGCCGCGGCCGAAGACTCTGTTTGAAGCTGGCCAGATGGTTCGCGTCACCGAAGGTCCGTTTACCGACTTTACCGGTGTTGTTGAAGGTGTTAACTACGAGAAGAGCCGAGTGCAGGTGGCTGTGCTGATCTTCGGTCGTTCGACGCCCGTAGAGCTGGAGTTTGGCCAGGTCGTTAAGGACTAGGTATGACCGGCTGTTAAAGCAGCGACAGGGCTTGGCTCTGTCGCTGCTTTGTCGTTGTTGAGTCACTATTGAAAAGTTACTGCCGAGCTGGTTTGGCAGTGAGTAAACCGGGGAGCCGCGAGGCGTTCGTACCCACATGAGGAAAGATCATGGCTAAGAAAGTCACGGCGTATATCAAGCTGCAGGTTGCGGCAGGTAAAGCGAACCCAAGCCCACCCGTAGGGCCTGCGCTGGGTCAGCACGGTGTTAACATCATGGAATTCTGTAAGGCGTTTAACGCCTCTACACAGGGTTTGGAAGTGGGTCTGCCTACGCCTGTCGTGATCACTGTTTATGCTGATCGCAGTTTCACCTTTATTACCAAGACACCTCCTGCTGCCGTGCTGCTGTTGAAAGCTGCTGGGCTCAAGAGCGGTTCCGCACGTCCCAACACGGTCAAAGTAGGTACGGTCACTACTGCGCAGCTGGAAGAGATTGCGACAACTAAGTTGCCCGATCTGACTGCTGCCGATATGGACGCAGCGGTACGTACTATTGCGGGCACTGCTCGTAGTATGGGTCTGACAGTGGATGGAGCAGCGTAATGGCTAAGTTGACAAAACGTACCAAGGCGATTGCTGAAAAAGTAACGCTGGGTAAGCAGTATGCGATCGAAGATGCTGTGACTCTCCTTAGTGAGCTGTCTACGGTTAAGTTTAAAGAGTCTATCGAAGTTGCGGTTAACCTGGGTGTAGACCCACGTAAATCTGACCAGGTTGTTCGTGGTGCTTCTGTACTGCCGAACGGTACCGGTAAAGATGTACGTGTTGCAGTTTTTGCCCAAGGCGAAAACGCCGAGAAAGCCAAGGCAGCCGGTGCGGATATCGTTGGCTTTGATGATCTAGCGGCTTCCATTAAGGGCGGCGATCTGAACTTTGACGTGGTTATCGCTTCTCCTGATGCGATGCGTGTTGTTGGTCAGTTGGGTACGATTCTGGGTCCTCGTGGTCTGATGCCTAACCCTAAGGTCGGTACTGTGACTGCGGATGTCGCCACGGCGGTTCGTAATGCGAAAGCAGGTCAGGTACGTTTCCGTACTGACAAAAACGGCATCATTCACGGCGCCGTCGGCAAGGTTGATTTTAAGCCTGCTGCGATCAAAGAGAACATTGAAGCCCTGGTTTCTGAGCTGAAGCGGCTTAAGCCTTCTTCTGCCAAGGGTATCTATTTCAAGAAGATCTCCTTGTCTACTACGATGGGCCCCGGCCTGCAGGTAGATCTGTCAAGTCTGGTTATTTGATTTAGATTCCGCTCGCGCGGGATCTGTATGCGCTAGGCCTAAGGTCTGGTGCGTGCAAGCGTACTTTGGGGTCCTTGCTCGTTATTGGGTGGCTTGTTTACCCGGATAGCAGCAAGGGTCGTCAAAGACCGCAGGTGGGAGGTGGCTATTTAATCTCCCTTAATGGTCTCCGTCCGGAGTGCCTGCGCAGATGGTGACCCGATTCAGATTTTATTGGATCTAACACCGATTGAGTTCCTCCCTGAGCAATAGCTCTGGAGAGGGGAAGGTAACAAGGTTGATGCCGGGTTGGCTTTATTAACCCATGGCTAGGCTTAAATCCAGGAGTACAGCTAGTGGCACTAGGACTCGAAGACAAAAAAGCGATCGTCGCTGAAGTCCAGGAAGCTGCTCAGAGCGCTCTGTCTGCTGTCGTTGCAGACTCTCGCGGCGTGACCGTTGCGAAAATGACAGAGTTGCGCAAGCAAGCACGTGAAAGTGGAGTGTGGCTACGCGTAGTGCGTAACACGCTGGCACGTCGCGCGTTGGAAGGTACTGCATACGAATGTCTTACTGAGACATTTGTAGGTCCAAGCATTCTAGCATTCTCTAACGAACATCCAGGTGCCGGTGCGCGCATCCTGAAGGCGTTCGCTAAGGGTAATGACAAGCTTGAACTGAAAGCGGCTGCCTTCGAAGGCAATCCGATCTCTATCGATGTGTTGGCAAGCTTGCCGACCTACGACGAGGCGATTGCTAAGCTGATGAGCGTTATGAAGGAAGCTTCTGCTGGCAAGCTGGTTCGCACTTTAGCGGCCGTTCGCGATCAGAAAGAACAAGAAGCCGCCTGAACACCGACTTAATAAGTTGCTGTACAGTCTGGTTATTCAACGATTTAACGAGCATCTGCTCACGTAATATCAGGATTGAACCATGTCTCTGACCAAAGAAGATATCATTAACGCAATCGCCGACATGTCTGTAATGGACGTTGCTGAACTTGTTACCGCGATGGAAGAAAAATTCGGTGTTTCAGCCGCTGCTGCAGTTGCTGTTGCTGGTGAAGCTGCTGAAGCAGTCGAAGAGCAGACTGAATTTGACGTTATGCTGGCCTCCATTGGCGAGAAGAAAGTTAACGTGATCAAAGCTGTTCGCGCTGCTACAGGCCTTGGCCTGAAAGAAGCTAAGGCCGTTGTCGATGGCGCACCAGGTCCTGTTAAGCAGGGCGTTTCCAAGGCTGAAGCAGAAGAGCTTAAGGCTACTCTGGAAGCAGCTGGCGCGACTGTTGAAGTTAAGTAAGGATTTAACGCCTCTGGCGTTAGCTGCGTAATTGTAAATTGCGCAATTGGCCGGTGACCGCTGTCACCGGCCTTTTTGCCGTTATACCGGGACTACATGAGTCCTGACGGTTTCTGGCAGAAGACTCGTTGTTGTCTCTTCTGTTGTTTGATTGATTCGGTGCACAAGCTGGGGATTGCTGATGGCTTACACGTTCACAGAAAAAAAGCGTATCCGCAAGGATTTCGGTAAATTGCCTCACGTTATGGATGTGCCATATTTACTGGCTATCCAGATCGATTCGTACCGCAAGTTTTTACAAACAGGTGCGACATCCGCAGATGATAAAAAAGAAGTCGGACTGCACGCGGCGTTTAACTCCGTGTTTCCGATCACCTCTTATTCTGGCAATGCGGCGTTAGAGTATGCTGGCTACCGCTTAGGCGAGCCAGGATTTGACGTCAAAGAGTGTCAATTACGAGGGGTTACCTACGCCGCTCCGCTGCGGGTCAAAGTGCGGCTGGTTATCTACGATCGAGAGTCTTCTAATAAGGCGATCAAAGATATCAAGGAGCAGGAAGTCTACATGGGTGAGATGCCCCTGATGACTGACAACGGTACCTTCGTTATCAATGGTACAGAGCGTGTTATCGTTTCCCAGTTACACCGTTCTCCTGGCGTGTTCTTCGATCACGACAAGGGTAAGACGCATTCGTCCGGTAAACTGCTGTATTCAGCACGTGTTATTCCCTACCGTGGTTCCTGGCTCGACTTCGAGTTTGATCCTAAGGACAACGTTTTTGTCCGTATCGATCGCCGTCGTAAGCTGCCCGCCTCTATCTTGATGCGTGCGCTGGGCATGACCACCCAGGAGATCCTGGACACCTTTTTCGAAACAGATCACTACGCCCTCAGTGAAGGCGGCGCATCTTTGGCGCTGGTCGCATCACGGCTGCGCGGTGAGACCGCCTCCTTTGATCTGAAAGATGGTAAAGGCAAGGTCATTGTTGAGATGGGTCGTCGGATCACCGCACGACATATCAAAGAGCTTGAAAAGGCCAAGGTGTCGGTTCTGGAAGTGCCAGAGGATTATCTCCTGGGCAAGGCTGTTGCAAAAGACGTGGTACATCCCTCAACGGGCGAAATCATCGCTGAAGCAAACGATGAGATCACAGCTGAGTTGCTCACGGCGATTCACAATGCCGGCATAGAGACGCTGCAGACCCTGTACGTTAACGATCTCGATTGTGGCTCTTTTATCTCTGAGACCCTGCGGATCGATCCTACGCGCAATCAGCTAGAGGCGTTGGTAGAGATCTACCGGATGATGCGTCCGGGCGAGCCGCCCACTAAAGAATCTGCCGAAGGCCTGTTTGAAAACCTGTTCTTCAGCCTGGATCGCTACGATCTGTCTGAAGTGGGGCGGATGAAGTTTAACCGTCGTCTGGGTCGTGAAGAGATTCTGGGCACGGGGACGCTGGACCGAGGCGATATTCTTGAGGTTCTCAAGACGCTGATCAGTATCCGTAACGGTAAGGGTGTGGTCGACGATATCGATCACCTCGGTAACCGCCGAGTGCGTTCTGTAGGTGAGATGGCCGAAAATCAGTTCCGGGTTGGCCTGGTTCGGGTTGAGCGCGCCGTCCGCGAGCGTCTGTCCATGGCTGAATCCGACGGCCTTATGCCGCAGGATCTGATCAATGCCAAGCCGGTTGCCGCTGCTGTTAAGGAGTTCTTTGGCTCCAGTCAGCTGTCGCAGTTTATGGACCAGAACAATCCGCTGTCGGAAGTCACTCACAAGCGTCGTGTTTCTGCGCTAGGGCCTGGTGGTCTTACCCGTGAGCGTGCCGGCTTCGAAGTCCGTGACGTCCACCCGACGCATTACGGACGCGTTTGTCCGATCGAGACGCCTGAAGGTCCGAACATCGGCCTGATCAACTCGTTGGCAACCTATGCCCGCACCAACAGCTACGGTTTCCTCGAGAGCCCGTATCGCAAGGTTGTCGATGGTCTGGTGACGGACGAGATCGTGTTCCTATCGGCGATCGATGAAGCCGAGCATGTTGTTGCCCAGGCTAACGCCCATATGGATTCCAAGAATCGTCTGGTCGATGATCTGGTGGCCGTGCGGCATCAAAATGAATTTACCGTTATGCCACCTGCCAAGGTGACGTTCATGGACGTATCGCCGCGCCAGGTCGTTTCCGTGGCCGCGTCGCTGATTCCGTTCTTGGAGCATGATGATGCTAACCGGGCCCTGATGGGCTCGAACATGCAACGTCAGGCCGTTCCGACCCTTCGAGCGCAAAAGCCGCTGGTCGGTACTGGGATGGAGCGTAACGTAGCACGTGATTCCGGCGTCTGTGTGGTAGCGGACCGTGGCGGTAAGATCGAATCTGTGGATTCGGGTCGTATCGTCGTTCGGGTTAACGATGACGAAGTCCAGATCGGTGAAGCCGGTGTGGATATCTACAACCTGACCAAGTACGTGCGCTCTAACCAGAATACCTGTATCAATCAGCGTCCGCTGGTGCGTATCGGTGAAGCGGTTGTGCGCGGCGATATTATGGCTGATGGCCCCTCTGTCGATATGGGCGAACTGGCCCTGGGTCAGAACATGCGTATCGCCTTTATGCCGTGGAACGGCTACAACTTCGAAGACTCGATCCTGATATCCGAGCGCGTCGTCGAGGAAGACCGTTTCACCACGATCCACATTCAGGAACTGACCTGTGTGGCGCGTGATACCAAGCTGGGATCTGAGGAGATTAGCTCCGATATTCCCAATGTTGGTGAAGGCGCGCTGGGTAAGCTGGACGAATCCGGTATCGTTTATATCGGTGCTGAAGTCGGACCTGGCGATATCCTGGTCGGTAAGGTTACGCCTAAGGGCGAGACTCAGCTGACGCCGGAAGAGAAGCTGTTACGTGCGATCTTCGGTGAAAAAGCGTCAGATGTTAAGGATACCTCGCTGCGGGTCAAGACCGGCACCAAGGGTACCGTTATCGACGTCCAGGTCTTTACCCGCGACGGCGTCGAGAAAGATGCGCGTGCGATCGAGATCGAAGAGGAGCAGTTGACCTCTATCCGTAAGGATCTTAACGACGAATTCCGTATCGTTGAGGGTGCGACCTTCGAGCGTCTGCACAAGGTGCTGGTTGGCGTTAAAGCCGACGGTGGTGCGGACCTTAAGAAGGGTGAGCTGATCACGACCGAGTTCCTGGGCGGGCTGGCTAAGTCTGACTGGTTCAAGATTCGGGTTAGTGATGAGGCGTTGACCGAGCAGCTTGAGCGTGCTCAGCAGCATCTGGTAGAGCGTCGTCAGCAGCTGGACGAAAAGTACGAAGACAAGAAGCGCAAGCTACAGCAGGGTGATGATCTGGCGCCAGGCGTACTCAAGATCGTTAAGGTCTACGTGGCGATTAAACGGCACCTGCAGCCCGGCGATAAGATGGCCGGTCGTCATGGTAACAAGGGTGTTATCTCGGTGATCAAGCCTGTAGAAGATATGCCTTACGATGAGAAGGGACGGCCGATCGATATCGTCCTCAACCCTCTGGGTGTACCGTCGCGGATGAACGTGGGTCAGGTTCTGGAGACTCACTTCGGTGCCGCAGCCAAGGGCCTGGGTGATCTTATTAATGATCTCCTGGAGCAGAAAGCTAAGATCACCAAGATTCGTAAGCTGTTGAATCAGATCTACAACACCGTAGGCGGTGGCCGTAAGGAAGATCTCGATGCGATGTCTGACGAAGATATCTTCGAACTGGCGCATAACCTGCGTGCCGGCGTGCCTATGGCTACGCCTGCCTTTGATGGTGCAAAAGAGCACGAAATCAAAGAGCTGCTAAGGATGGCAGGTCTGAGCGACACGGGTCAGGTCACCCTGATCGATGGTCGTACCGGTGATGCTTTCGATCGTCCTGTAACGGTTGGTTACATGTACATGCTGAAGCTGAACCACCTGGTTGATGACAAGATGCATGCACGTTCTACGGGTTCTTATAGCCTGGTTACTCAGCAGCCGCTGGGTGGTAAGGCGCAGTTCGGTGGACAGCGGTTCGGTGAGATGGAAGTTTGGGCTCTGGAAGCCTATGGCGCCGCTTACACTCTGCAAGAGATGCTGACAGTGAAGTCGGACGACGTGAACGGCCGGACCAAGATGTATAAAAACATCGTGGACGGTGACCACCGGATGGAGCCAGGCATGCCTGAGTCCTTCAACGTGTTGGTCAAAGAGATACGTTCACTGGGTATCGATATCGAGCTCGAAAACGAATAAGCAGCAGTGATCAAACTGACCAGGGTGGCCGGCAGCCACTCTGGTCGTTAACTCCGGAAGGAGCGACGGCCGATGAAAGATTTGCTTAACCTGTTGAAAACGCAAAATCAGATCAATGAATTCGATTCAATTCGAATTGGTCTGGCTTCGCCTGAGATGATCCGTTCTTGGTCCTATGGTGAGGTCAAGAAGCCGGAAACGATTAACTACCGGACCTTCAAGCCTGAGCGTGAAGGTCTTTTCTGTGCCAAGATTTTCGGTCCTGTAAAGGATTACGAATGCTTGTGCGGTAAGTACAAGCGGCTTAAACACCGTGGTGTGATCTGTGAGAAGTGTGGCGTTGAAGTTGCACTGGCAAAAGTTCGTCGTGACCGTATGGGTCACATCGAGCTGGCCAGTCCTGTAGCCCACATTTGGTTCCTGAAATCACTGCCGAGCCGGATTGGTTTGCTGTTGGATATGACCCTGCGTGATATCGAGCGGGTGCTGTATTTTGAATCCTTTGTAGTCACCGAGCCGGGCATGACTACCCTGGAAAAAGGACAGCTGCTCAACGACGAAGAGTATTTCGAAGCGCTCGAAGAGTTTGGCGATGAGTTCGATGCCAAGATGGGTGCTGAGGCGGTCCAGACGCTGCTGCGTGATCTGGATATGGATGCCGAAATCGCTCAGATGCGCGAAGAGATCCCTAATACCAGCTCTGAAACCAAGATCAAGAAAGTCTCCAAACGCCTCAAGCTGATGGAGTCCTTCGTGGCTTCCGGCAACAAGCCCGGTTGGATGATCATGGAAGTGCTGCCGGTTCTGCCGCCAGATCTACGTCCGTTGGTGCCTCTTGATGGGGGTCGTTTCGCGACCTCGGATCTGAACGATTTATACCGTCGCGTGATCAACCGTAACAACCGCCTCAAGCGTCTGCTGGAGCTCTCGGCGCCGGACATTATTGTTCGTAACGAGAAGCGGATGTTGCAGGAATCTGTTGATGCGCTGTTGGATAACGGTCGTCGCGGTCGTGCCATCACCGGCTCTAACAAGCGTCCTCTTAAGTCTCTTGCCGATATGATCAAGGGTAAGCAGGGTCGTTTCCGTCAGAACCTGCTGGGTAAGCGCGTCGACTACTCCGGTCGTTCGGTTATCGTGGTGGGTCCTTACCTGCGTCTGCATCAGTGTGGTCTGCCTAAGAAGATGGCGCTGGAGCTGTTCAAGCCGTTTATCTTTTCCAAGCTTGAGTTGCGTGGTCTTGCGACCACCATTAAAGCGGCTAAGAAGATGGTTGAGCGCGAAACGGCAGAGGTCTGGGATATCCTGGCCGACGTTATCCGCGAACATCCGGTTATGCTTAACCGTGCACCGACACTACACCGTCTGGGTATCCAGGCTTTCGAGCCGGTACTGATCGAAGGTAAGGCGATTCAGCTGCATCCTCTGGTATGTGCGGCCTACAATGCCGACTTTGACGGGGATCAGATGGCGGTACACGTGCCGCTGACGATCGAGGCTCAGCTTGAGGCTCGGGCGTTGATGATGTCTACCAACAACGTCCTCTCGCCCGCTAACGGTGAGCCGATCATCGTTCCTTCACAGGACGTGGTTCTGGGTCTGTACTTTATGACCCGCGAGAAGATGAATGCCAAAGGCATGGGCATGGTATTTGCGGATATCGCAGAGGTCAGTCGTGCCTATGGCGCCAAGATGGTTGATCTGCAAGCCCAGGTTAAGGTCCGTATCACCCAGACTATTCGTGATATTAAGGGCAACGATACTCATCTGACCAGTGTCATAGCGACCACCGTAGGTCGGGCACTGTTGTTTGATATCTTCCCGGTCGGTCTGCCGTTCGAATTGGCAAACCAGACGATGAAGAAGAAAACGATCTCCCAATTGATCAACGAAGCTTACCGTCGCTGTGGTCTTAAGGCATCGGTCATCTTTGCCGATCAGCTGATGTACACCGGCTTTGCCTACGCGACGCGCTCTGGCGCATCGGTCGGGGTTAACGACTTCGTTATCCCTGATGAAAAGAAAGGGCTTATCGATAAGGCTAACGCCGACGTTAAAGAGATCGAAACCCAGTATGCCGACGGCCTGGTAACTCAGGGCGAGAAGTACAACAAGGTGATCGACCTCTGGTCTCGTACCAACGAAGACGTAACCGCAGCGATGATGGCCGAACTGAAGGTTGACGCCGTTCTCGATCCCGAAGGTAATCCGGTTCTCGATGCAGACGGTAAGCCGAAGACTCAGGAATCGTTTAACTCGGTCTACATGATGGCCGACTCCGGTGCGCGAGGCAGTGTGGCGCAGATGCGTCAGTTGGGCGGTATGCGGGGCCTGATGGCCAAGCCTGACGGCTCGATCATCGAAACCCCGATCGTCGCCAACTTTCGTGAGGGTCTGAACGTACTTCAGTACTTCATCTCCACTCACGGTGCCCGTAAGGGTCTGGCAGATACGGCCTTGAAGACGGCTAACTCCGGTTACCTGACGCGTCGTCTGGTTGATGTGGCTCAGGATCTGGTGATCACCGAGCACGACTGTGGCACCGATAACGGCGTGCTGGTTGCGCCTATGATCGAAGGCGGTGACGTGACCGTACCTCTGGGTGCTCGCGTACTCGGCCGTACCGTCGCTGCAGATGTGATCGACCCGACCACTAATGAGACTCTGATTCCTGCCGGGACGCTGATCGATGAGACCTGGGTGCTGGGTCTTGAGACCGATGCACAGCTCTCCTCTATCGATGAGATCAAGGTACGCTCGGCGATCACCTGTGACGTGCGTCACGGTGTCTGCTCGGCCTGTTACGGTCGTGATCTGGGTCGTGGGCATCTGGTTAATCAGGGCGAGGCTGTGGGTGTTATCGCGGCACAGTCTATCGGTGAGCCGGGTACCCAGCTGACGATGCGTACCTTCCACATCGGTGGTGCGGCTTCTCGAGCGGCAGCGGTTGATAGTATCCAGGTTAAGAATGGCGGCGTTATTCGTCTGCATAATCTGAAGTTTGTTATCAAGGCCGATGGCAAGCTGGTAGCGACCTCACGTTCGGGTCAGCTGGGTGTTACCGATGAACATGGTCGTGAGCGCGAGCGTTATAAGCTACCTTATGGCGCCGTGATCAGGGTTCAGGATGGCGATACCGTTAATGGCGGTGATGTCGTTGCGAACTGGGATCCGCACACCCATCCGATTATCGCTGAAGTTGCGGGTAAGATCGTCTTTACCGGCATGGAAGAGGGTCTGACGGTTAACAAGAAGACCGATGACCTGACCGGTTTGACCTCGGTTGAGGTGATCGACTCTGCCGATCGTCCTGTCGCGGGTAAAGACTTGCGTCCGATGGTTAGCTTTGTTGATGACCAGGGCAATGAACTCTGTCATCCGGGTACCGAGAGTCTGGTGCAATACATGATGCCGGGCGGTGCGAACCTGAACACCGACGATGGCGGCATTGTTAAAGTCGGTGATGTTATAGCCCGTATCCCAATGGAAGGCGCGGCTAACAAAGACATCACCGGTGGTCTGCCGCGTGTTGCCGACCTGTTTGAGGCTCGCCGTCCTAAGGAATCGTCCATTCTGGCCGAGATCTCAGGCACCGTGACCTTCGGTCGTGAGACTAAAGGCAAGAAGCGGTTGATGATTACGCCTACCGATGGCAGTGATCCCTATGAGGTGCTGATCCACAAGTGGCGCACCCTGAACGTGTTCGAAGGCGAGCAGGTCGCTAAGGGTGAGGTTATCTCCGACGGTCCTACCAACCCGCATGATGTGTTGCGTATCCTGGGTGTTGAGGCGCTGGCTAACTACATCGCTTCAGAGATTCAGGACGTTTACCGTCTGCAGGGTGTTGTGATCAACGATAAGCATATCGAAGTTATCGTGCGTCAGATGCTGCGCAAGGTCGATGTGGTTAGTGGTGGCGATACGCACCTGATC
Organism: Motiliproteus sp.; assembly: GCA_047622605.1. Classification (GTDB taxonomy): domain Bacteria; phylum Pseudomonadota; class Gammaproteobacteria; order Pseudomonadales; family Balneatricaceae; genus Motiliproteus. The sequence goes on from JBLHND010000020.1 coordinate 19,027, forward strand.
AAAGGCGACCAGGTGGAGCTGACTCTGGCGCTGTCTGAGAACGAGAAGGCGGTTGCTGATGGGCGTATGCCTGCGCAGTACCAACGGGTGCTGCTGGGTATCACCAAAGCCTCGCTGGCGACCGAGTCCTTTATCTCTGCGGCCTCTTTCCAAGAGACCACTCGGGTACTGACTGAGGGTGCGGTAACCGGTAAGCGCGATCGCTTGCGCGGCCTTAAAGAAAACGTTGTGGTAGGTCGTCTTATTCCAGCAGGGACAGGTCTGGCTTATCACGCCGAGCGTAAGCGTAAGCGTCTGGAGGATACCAAAGCCTCCAGCCCGACGACCGTGAGCGCAGAAGATATTCAGGCGGCACTGACCGAGGCGTTAAACTCGGGACGTTGATCGTCAGATCGAGTCGATACGGATTGATGCCTAAGCGTCTTTCCAGTATTGACTCTGGCGGGCGAGATGATTAAAATGTCGCCCCTTCGTGGCAGGATCTTGAGGATTCTGCCTTTTTGTATGGAGCTTTTGCTTATTTTTGAAGTAAGTAAGAAGCGTGGAGTTAAACTGAATGGCTACTGTTAACCAATTGGTTCGTAATCCGCGTAAACGCAATGTCGTTAAGAGCGACGTACCTGCTTTGCAGGCATGTCCTCAGCGTCGTGGCGTTTGCACTCGGGTTTACACCACTACCCCTAAGAAGCCTAACTCGGCTCTGCGGAAGGTATGTCGTGTGCGCCTGACCAATGGCTACGAAGTTACATCCTACATCGGTGGTGAAGGTCACAACCTGCAAGAACACAGTGTTGTTCTTATTCGTGGTGGTCGTGTTAAAGATCTGCCTGGTGTACGTTACCACACTGTTCGCGGTGCTCTGGATGCTTCTGGAGTTACCGATCGTAAACAAGCGCGTTCCAAGTATGGTGCCAAGCGTCCTAAGAAGTAATAATTCGTCACCGAATTGTTACGACTGACGTGAGCACTCTGCCGTTGTAGTCACAGACTGCAACCGGATGTTGTTGACGATAAGAGTAAGGCGGGCCTTTATGCTTTGTATAGGTGCCCGAATTAACCTGAAGACCTACTTTATAGGGGCTTATCATGCCTAGAAGACGCGTAGTCGCAAAACGCGACGTACTGCCTGATCCAAAGTTCGGTAATGTAACCCTGGCCAAATTCATGAACCACGTGATGGTCAGCGGTAAGAAATCTGTAGCCGAGCGCATCGTGTATGGCGCCCTGGACAAGATCCAGGAGCGTGGTGCCAGCGACCCTCTCGAAATTTTCATCAAGGCGTTGGAAACTGCCCAGCCCATGGTCGAGGTTAAATCTCGCCGTGTCGGTGGTGCGACGTATCAGGTGCCCGTCGAAGTTCGCCCTTCACGTCGTGGTGCTCTAGCCATGCGTTGGTTGGTAGAAGCTGCGCGCAAGCGTGGTGAGAAGTCTATGGCACTGCGTTTGGCCGGTGAGCTGAGCGATGCGGCCGAAGGTCGTGGTTCTGCCGTTAAGAAGCGTGAAGATGTGCACCGTATGGCTGAAGCCAACAAAGCCTTCTCTCACTACCGCTTCTAAGCAAAGGATTAAGCCGTGGCTCGTCAAACTCCTCTTGTTCGCTATCGCAATATTGGCATCTGTGCCCATGTTGATGCGGGTAAAACGACGACGACTGAGCGGGTTTTGTTCTATACCGGCATGTCTCACAAGCTAGGTGAGGTACATGACGGTGCTGCCACGATGGACTGGATGGAGCAGGAGCAGGAGCGGGGTATAACCATTACCTCTGCGGCTACGACCTGCTTCTGGTCTGGCATGAGTCAGCAGTTTGAGAAACACCGGATTAATATCATCGATACCCCCGGACACGTCGACTTTACCATTGAAGTCGAGCGTTCACTGCGGGTACTTGATGCGGCGGTGGTCGTGCTGTGTGCCTCTTCGGGTGTTCAGCCTCAGACTGAAACTGTGTGGCGGCAAGCGAATAAGTATGAAGTTCCGCGCCTGGTATTCGTCAATAAGATGGACCGCATAGGCGCTGACTTTACGTGGGTGGTAGAGCAGCTCCGGACCCGATTGGGCGCCGTGGCTGTCCCCATCAACATCCCGATCGGAGCCGAAGATGCCTTTGCCGGTGTTATCGACCTGATGCGGATGAAGGCGATTCTATGGCATGACGCCGACCAGGGGATGACCTTCGATGAGGTCGATATCCCGGCTGACATGCAGGACGAAGCAGAGCGGATGCGCGAGCATATGGTTGAGGCTGCGGCCGAAGCCAATGATGAATTGATGGATAAGTACCTTATAGAAGGTGAACTGTCTATCGATGAGATCAAATCCGGTTTGCGCGCCCGTACCCTGGCCAACGAAATTGTTCCTGTACTGACCGGCTCGGCGTTCAAGAACAAAGGCGTTCAGGCCATGCTGGATGCCGTCATCGAACTGTTGCCCTCGCCGTTGGAAGTCAAGCCAATCGAAGGTGTTCTCGATGATGGCCAGGACTCCCCGGCGACGCGCGACGCGGATGACAAGGCGCCGTTCTCGGCGCTGGCATTCAAGATTGCGACTGATCCTTTTGTCGGGACGCTGACCTTTATCCGGGTTTACTCGGGGACGCTGAAATCGGGTGATGCGGTCTATAACTCCGTAAAGCAGAAGAAAGAACGCGTCGGTCGAATGGTACAGATGCACGCCAATAATCGTGAAGAGATCAAAGAGGTTCACGCAGGCGATATCGCAGCCTTGATCGGCATGAAAGAGGTCACTACCGGTGATACCTTCTGTGCCCTTGATCAGGTAATAGTGCTCGAGCGGATGGAATTCCCAGAGCCTGTTATCTCTGTTGCGGTTGAGCCTAAGTCAGTGCCTGATCAAGAGAAGATGGCAGTGGCTCTGGGTAAGTTGGCTCTGGAAGATCCCTCATTCCGCGTTGAGACTGATCCTGAATCGGGTCAGACCATCATCTCTGGAATGGGTGAACTGCACCTTGATATTCTCGTCGATAGGATGAAGCGCGAATTTAAGGTTGATGCCAATGTCGGTAAGCCACGGGTATCGTACCGCGAGAAGATCCGAACGGCTGTCGTCGCGAATCATAAGTTTATTCGTCAGACCGGCGGCAAGGGTCAGTACGCGCACGTCGTGATAGAGTTCTCGCCTTCCGATGAAGAGGGTTTAGAATTTATCAATGATCTCGTTGGTGGAACTATTCCCAAGGACTTTATTCCCGCGATTGAAAAAGGCATCACCGAGCAGATGAAGAACGGTGTTGTTGGGGGCTATCCCTTGTTAGGTCTGAAAGCCCGTCTCTATGACGGCTCTTTCCATGATGTTGATTCTAACGAAATGGCCTTTAAAATCGTCGCCTCTCAGGCACTAAGGAAATACGCTCTGCAAGCGGATCCCTGTTTGCTGGAGCCGATGATGAAGGTTGAAGTGGTAACGCCTGAGAACTATATGGGTGATGTCATGGGTGACCTGAACCGTCGTCGTGGCATCGTTCTGGGTATGGAAGACAGCCCTACGGGCAAGATCATCCGTGCCGAGGTGCCACTGGGTGAAATGTTCGGCTATGCGACTGATCTGCGTTCCGCAAGTCAGGGGCGTGCGACCTTCACCATGGAGTTTGAGAAATATGCCGAAGCGCCTGGGAACGTCGCCGACGCTCTTATCAACGCTGAATGTTAATTTATAATTAAGACTAGAGGTTACTCACTGTGTCTAAGAAAACTTTTGAACGTACTAAGCCTCACGTCAACGTTGGTACTATCGGCCACGTTGACCACGGTAAGACCACACTGACCGCCGCTCTGACTCGTGTATGTTACGAAGTTTGGGGAACAGGCGAGCTGCGTGCTTTCGACCAGATCGATAATGCGCCTGAAGAGCGCGCGCGTGGTATCACCATCGCGACCTCTCACGTAGAGTATGATTCACCCGCACGTCACTATGCGCACGTTGACTGCCCAGGTCACGCCGACTACGTTAAGAACATGATCACCGGTGCGGCACAGATGGATGGCGCTATCCTGGTTTGTGGCGCGACTGACGGCCCTATGCCTCAGACTCGTGAGCACATCCTGCTGTCACGTCAGGTTGGTGTTCCTTATGTTGTCGTGTTCCTGAACAAGGCAGACCTGCTGGCTGAAGATTGCGGCGGCGCGGACAGCGAAGAATATGCTGAGATGCTGGAACTGGTTGATATGGAACTGCGTGATCTGCTGTCTCAGTATGATTTCCCAGGTGATGATACCCCTATCATTCCAGGATCTGCGTTGATGGCCCTGAACGGCCAGGACGACAATGAAATGGGTACTACGGCTGTTAAGAAGCTGATCGAAGCTCTTGATTCCTTTATCCCAGATCCAGAGCGCGCTATCGACGGCGCCTTCCTGATGCCTATCGAAGATGTCTTCTCTATCCAGGGTCGTGGTACCGTGGTTACAGGTCGTATCGAGCGCGGTATCGTTAAGACTCAGGAGCCTGTTGCCATCATCGGCATCAAGGAAACTGTTCTGACTACCTGCACCGGTGTTGAGATGTTCCGCAAGCTGCTTGACGAAGGTCGTGCAGGCGAGAACGTGGGTGTTCTGCTGCGTGGTACTAAGCGTGAAGACGTTGAGCGGGGTCAGGTTCTGGCCAAGCCGGGTTCTATCACTCCGCACACCTCCTTTACTGCGGAAGTGTACGTGCTAGGCAAAGATGAAGGTGGACGTCACACTCCTTTCTTCAAGGGCTACCGTCCTCAGTTCTACTTCCGGACCACCGACGTAACAGGCGCTTGTGAGTTGCCAGAAGGCGTTGAGATGGTTATGCCGGGTGATAACGTTCAGATGACTGTTACCCTGATCAACCCAATCGCGATGGACGAAGGCTTGCGCTTCGCTATCCGTGAAGGTGGTCGTACTGTTGGTGCCGGCGTGGTTGCTAAAATCATCGCTTAATCTGCATTTTCGCTGGCCTGAGGTTCGCCTCGGCCGCGATACTAAAAAAGCCGTACCCTCAGGGGTACGGCTTTTTTTTTGTTTCTGCGTAATGGGATCTCGGTGGCCGGCGCTAGGGCCGGTTCCAGGCTTCCTTAACGCAGTGTAGATTTATATGCCTGAGCGATGATCAGGGCTGAATCTTCAGGGTATCGCCGACTGCAATGTCGTGCAGCTGAAACCAGCCCTGGTTCATTTCCAGGGCAAAGAGGATCTTCTCAGAAGCGCTAACATGCGTCAGATCCAGAGGTTTTAACGCTCTAATGTCGGTGATCAGCCCATCCCTGCGTATAAAGGCCACATCCAGTGGGATGAAGGTGTTCTTCATCCACATGCTGACCCTTCTCGGATTGCCGAATTTAAATAACATCCCACAGTGCTGGCATAACGACTGGCGGTGCATCAGACCAAGACTTCGCCGAGCAAGCGTGGCCGCATATTCGACCTGCAGGGTCCTGCCGTTAATCACGAGGGTCACCAGGGGCATTTCGCGTGCCTTGGAGACGACAAGACCCTCTGCGGCTAAAGCTTGTCTGCCGCTAAATAACAGGCTGAACATCATGAGTGAAAACAGTACTTTTGTTGAGTTTTTAAGCATAGCACTAGCCAATACCTGCAGCTGAAAGGGGTTAGCGATTGCCCGCTAGAGTTGTTCGTTGAGCAACAGGTCAGGCCAACGCGTATCCCAGCAACAACCATGAGTTTGCTCGAGTACCACCACCACCTTTGCCTTAGCGCGGCTTGATAATCCCGCGATAAAGCGCCGGGCTAAAAAAGGTGGTATCACCCGGTCTTTTTCGCCGACATAATGGGTTTGCTCAACCATCGATAATTCTTTTCTATAATTCGCAGCATTAAGGGAGCCTGTCAGTGGACTGCTTTTATGAAATTCAGTCCAGGCTTTATGATCAAGATTACCCGCCACGGTTATTAATTTGACGACATCAGAGCGTCTTGCTGCTAACAATGCCGCCACCGCGCCGCCGCCTGAATAGCCTACAAGAATAAGACGGGTAGCCTGAAATTTATCTTTTAACTGACTAACGGCCAGATCCATGGCGCTAATGACCTCTGGTGCGAAACGAGCACTTGTCCAATATTTTTTACCACAACCCCGCTGATGCGGCTCAGTCACAAACTGACAGGGTCTGGCAAGATAAACAGATCTGTGACTCCTGTCCTGTAGTGCCAGTGTTAACGCCAGCGGGTTATTAGGTGTTGGATTGCTAGATATTTGCCGACGCGTTATCCATGCCAGTCCATCACCCTCGATATAGATGCTGAGCTGCTCAGCCTGAAGCAGTTCTCCCTGATTCATCGGCGGCTGATAACTCATTAGCTCAAAATAAGGTGTTTTTATAATATAGGGCTGCCAGTCCTTGTCAGCGGCAAGCTGCTGCGCATTCTGAGTTCTCTGTTGAGGCGATGGAATACTCACGCAACCCTGAAGCAGCATCGCCACCATCACCATCACCTTCAACAACAACGAAAGACAGGCAGGTCTGTTTATAGTCAACAAATTGATGAGTTCCTCAGGGTATTCCCTGGCCTATGATTACGCAGTAATTCTAACAATCCCTCAAGATCACCAGCTACCTGATTATCCAGGTGTTCAAACGCGTCTATTCTGTCCACAGGCAAGCCCGTATGCAGTAACGCATCATTGTGTATAACCAGCAGGACAGCGTCTACCGATCTGTCCATCAGTAATGCCCGGCAGCGACTAAACAAATCCTCGCCTATCATTGGCTGCGGGTTGCCCGCATTGTCCTGAGTCCGTTGGTGGCTGGTCAGGTAGCAGGCCAGCCCTTCAGAAACCAGTGTTTGCTGGCGTTGCTGAGCTCGCTCCAAAGCCGCGTCGCCCCCGACAAAGGCTTCAATTGGGATTCGCCCCTGAGCGCTCATCAAACACGTCATGACCGCCGGCATAGCCGCCGTCGAGCTTAAGCCAGCACCCATGGCAGGCGAGGCATTAATTTCATTAATGATCGCGCCATTAATATGCCAAGGCACACTAATATCAGAAGAGATGATATCAATTCCGGCAATGTCCAGCGCAAACAATGCCGCAGCACGTATAGCCAACGCCTTGTTATCAGGGTGTATTGCCGCCATTCTGTCTTCGTCACGCCCACCGTCGGCGGTACTTTCAATACGTCGCAGCGGTGCCCAGATTCCTTTTGTAGGTACGGCATCAAGGGCAAGTCCAACCCGGTCCAGACACTGCTGCGCTAGCTCATCGCCTAGCAGAGGTGGCGGCCGGTGCCAGGGGGCGCGTTTTCTCCAGTCAGCCATGTTGGTCGCTATCAGCTCTGCGACTGTATGGCGACCATCACCCTGTACTGCGACCGCTAAGCGTTTGACCACATAGATGACCTCAGCACGGACCACCAGCACACGATGACAGTCACCAGGCGCTTGCCGCTCCACCAGCACTCGGGCAGATAAGCCCCTTGCCTGTTTAAATGCCTCAAGTACCTTGGTTTCAGTATCCAGATCGACGCTGACGCCTTGGCCACGCTCGCAATCGGCAGGCTTGATCACCACGGGCCACCCCAAGCGATGCGCAGCCTGAATCGCCTGCTCCGCATTGCTAATCAGATGATGCTCAGAGGCAGGCAAGCCAGCCTGGCGCAACCAGCGGGCGGCGATATGCTTGTCGCCTGCCGCTTCAATACCCAGGGTCGAATCGGACGCGATGCTGGTATTCAGGAAGCGTAATGACTTCTTCCCCCAGCCAAGCTGACAAATACCCTGTCCTTCATAGGACCAGGGTATTTGTTGTTGATGCGCTGCACGTAATAGAACCATGGCCGAGGAGGATAGTTTAGACGCCGCCAGCAGCGGAGGTAAGGTCTGCGTTTCCAGTTGCTGATAGAACCTGCTAAGCAGATCCTCAGGTGAAGCGGCAGTCGCCACCTGAAGCAACCAAGCGGCGCAGGTCTCATACGTCAGCCTGATAATATCAGTCGATACGCCCTCTACCCTCGGTATCGCCAGTTCACAGCGCCACGCGTTGTTAACAGATTTTTTGTCTGTAACAGCCACGATATTAAGCACGCGCCCAGGATCAAGGAATGGGATTCCACAGACCCTCAACAGCTTCGCCGCCGCGACAGCGATACGCCACGCCAGCCGAGCCGCGTTAGAGTCTTGTGTACCTGATTTCTGCCAGGTTTTAATATGCAGAGGCTCATCGAGCGGATCATCCAGCCAGGCATTCAGCCAGGCATCGACCCTTGCCCAAGGAACCGCTGATGGCCACTCCGGCAAAGACAAGCTGATAATTTGTGCCGGCTGGCGCATGCCTTGGGTAAAACCTTGTAAAGATGGAGTCGCTACCCGCCTGGGCTCAAAGTGTGGCATTCGGACTCCTGTTTAGTTGCGGCTGATGTTCTGAGGTATTGATGTAACAGCCTGAGTAATAGCGAGACTCGCTCCTGTGTTATTGGCATCCCGTTATGGCTAACCAGCGCGTGATCGACAACCTCCAGCCCCGAGATGTAATCAACAGGAAGACCCTGCTCCAGGCACTCATCGCTATGCAATATAAGGACAATCGCAGCGACCTGCTTATCCATCAGCAGCGCGCGTACGCGAGGGTGCACACCTTGGCCGATTATCGGCCAGCAAAGACCGTTGGGATCTTCGGTAATCCTATGGTTACTCAAAAAACAGGCGAATCCTTGAGCGCTCAGCTCCTGCTGTCGCTGCCGCCCTTGAGCAAGGGCGTTATCACCGCCGACAAAAATTTCAATGGGGATGCGGCCATCGCCATCGACCAGCTGCGACAGGATGCCGGGTATGGCAGTTATCGAGCTCGCTCCAAGACCGAGCATAGGCGCATTATTTACTTCATTGATAATGGCGCCATTCAGATGCCAGGGTATGCTGATATCCTCTGAAATTATATCGACTGCCGCTAATCCAAGCCCCAGTGTTTTTACGGCACGCAGTGCCAAGGCCTCATTGTCAGGATGGATCCTGTCCGTCATGTCCACATCACGACCCCCGTCGGCATTGGTCGGCAGCTCGCGTAGTGGAACCCATAGGCCTGGAGGCGGAATCTGCGCCACTGAAAAACCTGCACGTTGTATACAGGCCACCGCCAGGGCATCCAGCGGCAAAGGCGGTTTGCGTTGCCACAACATAAGGCACTGTCGTTCACTGTTTTCACGCGCCACCAACTCCGCCACTGTACGCTGACCATCACCTTTAATCGCCACAGGGTGTCGACGCAGGACATAAACCACCTTGGCGTTAGCGACCTGTACATGGTGAATACCGCCTGGCACCTGTTTTTCTACCAGTACCTGCCGGGAAATCTGCAGGGCATGCTTAAAGGCGGCCTGTACTCCGGATTCAGTCCTTATATTAAGCGTTACACCTTGGCCGCCAACGCTGTTGGCGGGCTTAATGACCAGAGGCCAGCCCAGATGTTGGGCGGCCTGTACGGCGGCATCTTGTGAGTTGACTAATCGATGCCGGGGCGTTGGCAGGCCTGCACGCCTGAGCCACTGTGCCGAGGTGTATTTGTGTCCGGCGACCTGTTTACCCAGCCAGGAATCACTCGCAAGCTGGCTATTCTGGAAACGCCGAAGCCGCTTTCCCCAGCCAAGCTGATAAACACCGCCTCCTTGATGCTGCCAGGGGATATGTGCTGCATCAGCAGCCCTTAGCAGCGCTAGGTTTGAATGCGACGATAAATTTGCGGCCCATAGGGGGCCGATCAAATGAGTTTCAAGCTGGCGGTAAAGGGGTTCCGGATCAGAAAAATCATCAAGACGTGCGGCAAGCCCTGTAACGATGATGGCAGCCGCTTCATACGCACGACTAAACCAGTGCTCAGCCACATAATCCACTCGGACAACGGCCGCTTCTACGTGCCAGAGCCGAGCATCCCTGGCATCTAGGGATAATCGCAGCACGCGACCCGGCTCAAAAATGGGTACCCCACCGATACCTAAGAGCGCTTGAGCGGTGAGTAAGACTCGCCAGCACCAGGCCGCGGCATTGAATGCCTGCGGATGCGGTGCCTGAATCCAACCCTTCGGCGGACCGGGTTCTACGATCTTGACATTGAGCCTTGCCGCCAACCAGCTATCAATGTTTAACCAGGGACACTCCTGTTCCGTGATAGCGAAACGGAGATGCAATAACTGCTCAGGTTGACGCAGTCCATAGCGGAACCCCTGCATACTGGACGCCTGCAGGGCGGTGACATACTTATGCGCCATCTGTGGACAATACCTCTAGAGTTCAGGCCTGTACCTAAGGTACCACCGGATTAGGCTATTTATCGCCAGCACAGGGTTGGGGCAGGCGTTGTATACCATAAAAAAGCCAGGAGCTATTCACTCCTGGCTTTTAATTACAGCAATGGTTATTACTGACAACGTATCAGAACACCCAGCGAACCTTTACTGACGCCGTTTGATTATTAAAATCCTCACGCGCCTCAACATCATAATTAGCCGAAAGCTCGACGGTTTCGCTCAGGTTATTCGCCATACCCACACCGGTACGTATTAACCAGGGGCTCGAATCCAAGCCCTCGGTGACAAAGCTGGCAGCAGACGCACCGGCAAATGCGGACGTGATACTGGTATCCTGATCGATCACATCATAGCCAACACCGGCATTTGCGGTTATGGAAGACTGGTCTGAGATAGCATGCACCAGGGTGCCAGCTAGACCCAGCAGCAGTTCTTCGCTGACATGGCTGTTAACGCTGAGATTCAGGGCGCCGGCACCGGTTTCGGTGTAGCTCCCCGCGCGAATACGAGTGTAGTCGGCACGCACTGAGGGCGTGAGTGTCGTTTGCTTACTGAGCGCGTAGCTATGTGATAGCCCGACGCCGGCATGCGCACTCCAGCTCGTATAGTCACTCTTAGCGGTGCTGCTCATAAACGCAATCTGGCGCACCGCTTTATTCGCATGCATGCCAATATCGGCCTGGAAATTGAGATCCGTGCGCTTGCTGAGGCTGTGGCTGCCATAAGCCACTAACTGGTAGCTGTTTATGTCGGCTGATTGAGGCGCGCTGCTTGAATTGCTGTCGACACGGGTATCAGCGTACGCAAAGGCCACCCCTAAGCGGCCGGTATCAGAGACCTCGGCATCTGCGCCCAGGACGATGCCGTAGGTGTTCGCCTCATAACCAGAAACACCGTTGCGGTCATCCTGATCGGCCCGGCTGCCGAAGGGCTTTGCCCAGGCGTATTTATCCTCAAGCAGGGCATCACCTGAAGAGCCGCCTCTCTGCCCCTCTTGGCGGGTCTGGATAACGCGATTGCTGCCCGCTAAGGTGTTAGCCGTAGCTTGGGTTGTGCTGGTCTGAGGCTCCGTTTGCAGAACCGCCTCAGACACTTCCTGTTCCGTGGCTAGCATGCCCAATGCAGTAACCACATCGGCTAAACCTGGCGCATCTGAATCCAATACACGCCCCGCATTGCTGCCTGACGCATCGAAGGCAGATAAGACCCGTACCGAATCTATATACAGGCCCTCACCTACATCAGAGATCTGATCTCCAACGAGGCGTTGAGTAAAATCAAACATCGCGCTGTTGTCAGTCACCTCAGTAAATTCTGTGGTCATATTCGGCGCACGGACCACATAAAACGCTTGCCCATTAGCTAATCCACTGCTTTCCTTCACATCGACATCCAGAGTCGCGTCATTAAGGTAAGCATTAGCCGCTTGAAGATAGCTGTAATCCATCTCCGCACTGGTATCGACAATAGTAATGCGCAGCGTACTGCCAGACTCTCCGAAAAAACTTCCACTTAAGACGGCTGAGGCGGAGCCGCCGGAATTTTCAATATCGTCAAGATCCACATTGCTCTTAAGGGTTACGGTCTCTGCATTGTAAAGGTCGGTTGCCTGGATACCCCCTACAAGCTGCCCATAGTTGTCGATATAAACATTCTGTGATGTAGGATCGGACGCTCGATTCACGGCATAGTCCGATCCGGCTAGCGTGCCACTGTTGTCAATCACCGTCGAATAGCTGGCGCTCGTATCTGCAACATAAATACCTGTCGTACCGGTGATCCGACCCGCGTTGCTGATACGGGTGGCGATTTCATTGCTGGTAATTACTACGATCGCTTCCTGCGTAAGATTATCAATCGCTCCACCAGAAGTGATATTCATACAAGGCACCGTCATTGGATGAGTAACGGTTTGCGAGTCACTCACCTCTTGACAGTTGGGGGCCGCTTGCGCCTGTGCCTGAGCCGCGGCCATGCTGAGCATGGCGGCTGCGATGGCACTCACCAGAGGCCTGATACCAACCCGGATTTTAGAACCCGCAACCGGTTTTTGTGAAGTGATCAACAGGGATTCAACTAACTGCACCTTTTGCATTAAAAACCTCGACAGAGAACAACGTGACATCTGGGATAACAGAAAAGCAAAGACACTATGGCGTTCAGTCTTATCGCTTTAAAACAACATTTATGGGAATAGAGATACGTGCCTCACTCCCGGCATGAGCTTCGGCGCCATGCTCCAGCCAGTTGGGAAAGACGATTAACTGCCCCTGCTGTGGGGTGATCGCTATTTCACTCCCGCCATTGGGGCGCAAGCTACCTTGCCAGGGAGAGAGCATCGCACCCGGACGCGGATCACGTAAGACCAGAGCACCGCTATTCGGCGGCACACTCAGGTAGTAGCAAGCACTGAGTAAGGCGCCAGCATGATTATGAATCGTATTGTAGCCACTCAGGCCATGGACGTTCGCCCAGGCTTCCAGCGTATTCGGAAAATCCGGTGGACCCATCTCCTTGAAAATAAGATCGACAACACCACTAGCAGCCTCCGCGAGGGGCGCAAAGCGCTGATCGTTAAATAAGGTCGGCTCGCTATTCCAACCCAGGCGATTTGAGCGCCCAGCGGGATTCGGGTTATTGCTTTGCATCTGTTTGATGATATCAATCCAGCGTGACCGATAGGAGGCCAGCGCACCCAGATCCACCGTCCAGACGCGCGTCGGAAACAGGTCCTGATGATAAACGGTGAGCTGGGTAGTTTCCGCCATCAATGGCTGCCACTTATTCATGAATGCAGAGACACCCTGGATGCTGCTGAGAGAGGGTGACTGTTAAGCTTATAGACTATAGGAATCTGGACAAAACGCCTAGTGTCTCGCTTAGGTGGTTGTAAGCATCGGCTCTGATCACGATTTCAAGCGGTCTCTCTTCCTCTGCTCTCCGGATAATGCTTTCGGTCAGCCAATCGATGGCTGTGCTGTGCATGCAATGGCTTGCTCGACAGTTTGCCGCTTTGGCGGTAAAGGCTTGCCGGTCTGCGTCCCTCAAGGCCTTAAAAAACAGACGGTTCCATATAAAACAGTAGCTTATATTGTTGGCACTGATATTGCTTTGTTCCTCTGTAAACGTACTGTAGACGCATTTTAGCGGTAAGGGGAGCAGACAGCATGGCCATCTCTTTTGAATCGGCATTAGGTATTCATCCGCAGGCATTGCTGCTGCGCACCGAGCGTGCCGAGATTTTGGCCAGTAATATCGTCAATGCCGATACCCCCAACTACAAGGCCCGGGATATCGACTTTCAGGCCATTCTCAAGGGTGCTCTCAACCAGCAGGCGGCGCCTTTGGGCGTTACTGCGACTCGCTCGGGCCACCAGGGCGGGGTGCTAAGTGCTGATTTTGCGGCTGAGATGCTGTACCGCACCCCCCTGCAGCCGTCGTTGGATGGCAATACCGTCGATGTCCAGCAGGAGCAGGCTGAGTATGCCAA
>JBLHND010000021.1:0-32700 GCA_047622605.1 Motiliproteus sp.
GAAAAACCTAAGAGCTACTATTTTTCAATCGAAGAGTCAGAAGACTGCCCGGGGTAGGCTGGGATATGAGATTGCTGGGATTGCTGGGATTGCTGGGATTGCATCCCAGCCTACGGGCTGACCTTCAGACCTGCATCTGCGGGCGTGAAAGCCGCCCCAATCCTGCATCTGCGAGCATGTCCCCCAGCGCCTGCTGCACCGAATGGGGGTCGTCAAAACTCAGCGCAGTATCCAGAAACAACTGCGCCTGATCCAGGGTAATACCACGAATGGCTGACTTCACTTTCCCCAGACTGGTCGAACTCATCGACAGCATATCGTAGCCCATCGCCAACATAAGAATGGCGCCGACCGGATCACCCGCCAGTTCGCCACAAATGCTGATCTGGACATTTTCCTTATGCGCTTCGACAACGATCTGCAATAACGCGGTCAAAACCGCAGGGTGGTAGCTGCTATAGAGACTGGCCACCCGTGGGTTGTTTCGATCGACGGCCAGCAGATATTGGGTCAAATCATTGCTGCCCACCGAAAGAAAGTCGACCCGTTTGGCGAAACTGCGCACCTGGTAGACGGCCGCCGGCACTTCGATCATCACCCCGATGGGTGGCCGCTGCAGCTTATGCCCATCCTCTACCAGCTCTGCCAGCGCGCGGTCGATCAGGGCCACCGCCTCCTCAATCTCCACCACACTGGAGACCATGGGCAACATGATCCGCAGGTTATCGAGCCCTTCACTGGCCTGCAGCATCGCCCGCACCTGCACCAGAAATATCTCGGGGTGGTCCAGCGTCACTCGAATACCCCGCCAACCCAGCGAGGGATTCGACTCATCGATCGGAAAATAGGACAGCGACTTATCCCCGCCTATATCCAGAGTACGCATCGTCACCGGCCTGGGCGCGAAGGGCTGCAATTGGCGCCTATAGCTCTCGATCTGCTCCGCCTCACTGGGGAAAAACTCTTTGATCATAAACGGCACTTCGGAGCGGTACAGGCCTATACCCTCAGCACCGCGAACCAACGCCAGAGCCACATCGGTGACCAGTCCGGTGTTCACACACAGAGGGATATGATGGCCATCCAGCGTCTCTGCAGGCAGACCACACATCTGCTCCAGCCCCTTACTGAGTAACAGCTCCTCACGCACGATCTCCGCGTAGTAACGGGCCAGCTGCTCAGAGGGATTCACGAACAGTCGCCCGGAAAAGCCATCGATAATAACAGCCTGGTTATGCACCGTTCTGGTCGACAGATCGACCACGCCCATAACGGTAGGAATACCCATCGAACGGGCCAGGATGGCACAGTGCGAATTACCCGACCCCCGCACAGACACCAGCCCGACCAGCTTCTCGATAGGCACCTCACCCAACAGCGACGCGGTCAATTCATCGGCAACCAGAACCACCTGGTCTGGAAATTGGGTTGGAATATTGCTACCACTCTCCTGCAGACAGGCCAACACCCGCCGCCCCAGATCCTTGATATCGGTGCCCCGCTCACACAGATAGGCATCGCTCATCGATTCGAATTCTCGTACATGGCTCTGCACGACCCGGCGCAACGCTCCCTGCGCCCACTGCCCCTGACGAATCTGCTGTTCTACCTCCCCCCCCAGCGCACTGTCATCAAGCATCCGCAGGTAGACATCGAACAGCGCCTGCTCCTCACCCTTAAGCCGGCGTGCCAGACTTCGCCCTACGACCTTGATATCGTGCCGTACGCGATTGAGGGCCGCTCGAAAGCGTGTCAGTTCCGCCTCAATATCCTCAGTCTGCTGATCGGGAACCGCATCCAGATTGGCCGGTGGCGCGATAACCACGGCGATACCCACACCCACACCGGGCGCACCGGAAACACCATCGAAACGCCTATCCTGATGCACCGGCACGGGATGTCGATGAGTCCTGATACCGCCGGAAACCTCCGCATGCGCGATCACGCTGGCCAACTGGGCCGACATAGTGACTAAAAATGCCTCTTCACTCTCATCGAAACGACGCCGCTGCTTCTGCTGCACGACCAACACACCCAGCACTTTGCGCTGATTGATAATAGGCGCGCCTAGAAAAGAGTGAAACAGCTCCTCACCTGAGCCGACGATAAAGCGATAGGCAGGATCAGCGCTGACATTCTCAAGATTTAGCGGTTCGGCGCGCGCAACTACCTTACCCACGACGCCTTCGGAGGGTGCCAGCCTGATCTTGCCGACAGCCTCTGGATTCAAGCCCTCGGTGGCCATCAATACATAGTCCCCGTTCACCGCATCTAACAGATAAACCGAACAGACCTGGGTATGCATCGCTTGCCGAACGCGCTTAACAAGAACGTCCAACGCGGTATCGAGATCGTTGGCCGCGTTGACCTCTTGAACGATCTTGCGCAATACCGCCAACAAGGACATTAGCGGACCACTCGAAGCAATGGGTAGGGCGTAGAGGGCGCAGAGGGCACAGGTGGTCGCCCGGAAGATGCGGCATCAGTCTGGCGAGTCAAACGACCATGGCGCTCGACCAGTTCTTTCAGAGCGCCCCGATACACCTCCCGCTTGAACGAGACCACCTGACCTAGTGGATACCAATAGCTGACCCAGCGCCAATCATCGAACTCCGGTTTATGCGAATGATGAAAACAAACGGCGGAATCCTGCGCCCGTAACCGAAGCAAATACCATCTCTGTTTCTGACCGATACAGAGCGGTTTGGAGTGGTAGCGAATCATCCGTTTGGGTAGCAGGTAGCGGAGCCAACCTCGAGTACAGCTGATAATCTCGATATCGGCAGGATCAAGCCCGACCTCCTCTTTGAGCTCACGGTACATCGCCTGCTCGGGGGTTTCGTTATCGTTAATCCCCCCCTGTGGAAACTGCCAGGCATCCTGACCCACGCGCCGCGCCCACAGCACCTGGCCGCGGTCGTTTGCGATAATGATCCCAACATTGGGACGAAATCCTTCTGAGTCAATCACGCCTGTACCCTAGTTCTACATATCTCTTTATTGTTCCACAAATCGGTTCAATCACCAATCGCAGTTTTTTATGACCATCTCTTCGCTCACCCCAGTCAACTTCACAAATCGGGCTATCGCCTACCAGACCACCACCCATCACCGTTTATTATTATCACCTCAGCTTGGCACAGACAACCCGCAAACCAAGTTAATCCTGAGTTAAAAAGCAGCGCTACAGACGGGCTCAAGCTGTTGTCTTATGGCCGCCTCGGCTATGATTGCCAGCCCGAAACTCATTGCCCACCCCACTTTTTAAGGAGCCTGACCTTGGCATTAGCTATTTTCGATCTGGACAACACCCTGCTGGCAGGCGACAGCGACCACGCCTGGGGGGAGTTTTTGGTCGAGCAGGGATTGGTAGATCCTCAATTCTATAAACAAGCCAATGACGACTTCTATCAGGACTACCTGCGCGGGACCCTCGATGTCTTCGCCTACCAGGCCTTTGCCCTGAAACCCCTGACCCGCTTCGAACCCGAACGACTCACCCAGCTGCACCAGCAGTTCATGCAGCTCAAGATCCTGCCGATCATGCTCGACAAGGCTGCCTCGCTATTAGCGCGTCACCGTCAGGCTGGCGACTTCCTGCTTATCATCACGGCGACCAACCGCTTCGTCACCGGTCCCATTGCAGCCCTTCTGGGGGTCGATGATATGTTGGCCACCGAGCCTGAGATGATTCGGGGTCGCTACACCGGCAAGCTGATCGGCACGCCCTGCTTCCAGGAGGGCAAGGTAGTCCGCCTCAACGAATGGCTAAAAGAGGGTGATCAGACTCTCGATGGCAGTTATTTCTATAGCGACTCATGCAACGACATCCCGCTGCTGGAGCGGGTTGATCATCCGGTAGCGGTCGATGCCGACGCGAGTCTCACCGAGCATGCCAACGCTAAAGGCTGGTCGCTTATCAGCCTGAGGTAGCAACACCAGGCAGCAACACCAGGGTGCTAGCCGCAGAATTTTGTGGGAGCAGGGCCCTGGTGGGAGCCTGCCTGCAGGCGATTCGGCGCTAGCTAACCGGCAGCACCCGCACAAACAGAGATTTAAGGTAGTCCGTCTCGGGAATAGCAGGATGCACCGGATGATCAGGACCCTGATGCCCCTGCTCAATGATCTGCGCCTGACGGTCCATCTTGCGGCTGCCCGAACGTATAATCTCTACCAGCCGATCAGACTGCAGATGCATAGAGCAGGAGGCCGACACCAGCAGCCCATCGCGCGCCAACAGCCCCATCGCCAGTTCGTTAATGCGCTGATAGGCCTGCTCACCGTTGCGAATATCTTTGCGCTTTTGAATAAAGGCCGGCGGATCAACCACCACCACATCAAAACGTTCCGCTTCGGCCTTGAGCTGCTTGAGTCCTTCAAAGGCATCACCCTGAAGCGTCGCCACCCGATCTGCGACGCCATTGAGCTGCGCATTCTGATCCACACAATCGAGCGCTGACGCCGACGCATCCAGACAGAGCACGCTCGAGGCCCCGGCAGCAGCAGCCTGAACGCCCCAGCCACCGATGTAACTAAACAGGTCCAGCACCCTTTTACCGCCGACATACTGCTGTAACCGGGCCCTGTTCATTCGATGATCATAGAACCAGCCGGTCTTCTGTCCGGTCTTGACCGGGGCCAAAAACTTCACGCCATTCTCTTCCAACGGAGCAAAATCAGGCACCTCGCCCACAACCGTTTCGACATAGCTCGGCAGCCCCTCCATCGCACGCATCTTGCCGTCGTTGCGCATCAGGATCGCAGCCGCCGGAACCACCTGCTGCAGCGCCTCGACGATCGCATCCTTGACCGCCTCCATGCCGGCCGTAGAGATCTGCACCACCAGCACCTCATGGAAGCGATCCACGACCAACCCCGGCAAGCCGTCGCTATCCCCGAAAACCAGCCGATAACAGTCATTGCCAAAACAGCGTTGCCGTAACGACAGGGCGATCTTCAGCCGGTGTACCAGCAGCGACTTATCCAGCATGCAGCTACTATCGCGACTGACCAGCCGCCCGCAGATCAGGTTATTAGGGTTCAGATACGCCACCCCCAGGGGTTTGCCGCCGGCCTGTTCCACCACGACCTGCTCCCCCAGCTGAAACTGCTTGAGCGGCGTCAGGGCGGTATCCACCTCGTTGCTATAGATCCACAGATGACCGCCACGTAAGCGGCTATCAGATTTGGGTTTGAGACGCAGAGTTTGCAAAGCCATGAACATTTCCTTGGGGCCTTAAGCCCGATGACTGCTGCCTGTGAGCCAGCCGTCGATACCAAAATACAAACAGCCCCGAGCCGTTAAAGGCGCGAGGCTGTGATTCTTAACGTAGAGACCCCGGCTGCTGGAAAACAACGCTCGGGGTGGTTATCAGTCTTCAGCGTCGCACAATTCGCCGTATTCCGCGTCGTCGAGCAGATCTTCAAGCTCGTCAGGGTCGGTAACCTTAACCCGGAAGAACCAGCCATCGTTATAGGGGTCGGAATTTGCAAGCTCGGGAGCGTCTTCCAGATCGCCATTGACCTCAACCACCTCCATACTGATAGGCGCATAGATATCCGAAGCGGCTTTAACCGATTCGACGACGCCCATATCATCACCGGCTGCAAAGATGGCACCCACCTCGGGAAGCTCAACAAAGACCACATCACCCAGCAGTTCCTGGGCATAATCGGTAATACCGATCGTGACGGTACCGTCACCCTCATCACGGATCCATTCGTGGCTGGCGACATATTTCAGCTCGGCTGGGATACTACTCATAGTACGGTCCTCTCAACGGGGTAGTTTAGCGATTATCATCCGCGCGCCTGAACAATCGACCGCCGATGTTATAAAAACAGAATGTAGCGTCAAGCTGGCCGCAATTCAACCGGTCATCACTGCGTCTGCCCTGATCTCAAAAAAAGTCGGGCCGGGCCAGGAGAGGCAGATCACCCTTGAGGCCTAAACCATGCCGCACCAGCTGGCGCTTTAGTGCGCCTGATTGCGCCACCTGCGTCATCCCCGCATTGCGCAACCAGTGCAGTAGCGGCGGCACCTCGCCATAGAGATGACGAAATCCGCCCATCAGCCCCATCATCGCCAGATTATCTCCCTGACGGCGGCGTTGGTAGCGGCGCAAGCGACGGTTGTCGCCCAGCGGCAGCCCCTGCCGATGGCTCTGCAGCAACTCTTCAGCCAGGGTAGCCGCATCCAAAAAACCCAGGTTAACCCCCTGACCCGCCAACGGATGGATCGTATGCGCCGCATCACCGACCAGCGCCACCGAGCTATCCACATACTGCTTGGCATGGCGCTGCACTAACGGAAACACAAACCGCGGTTCGACGCCAGACACCTCCCCAAGTCGATACTCGAACGCCTGCCCCAAGGCATCCGCAAAGGCGTCATCGGTGAGCGCCATCAGTTCACGCGCCTGCTCGGGGGATGTCGACCAGACAATCGATACCTGCTGGCCCGTACCCGCCAGCGGCAGCAGCGCCAGCGGCCCGTCTTCGGTGAACCTTTGCCACGCGGTGGCCTGATGCGGCTGCTCCGTCGTCACCGTGGTGACGATCGCGTGGTGCTGATAATCCCATTCGCTGACCGGCAGACCGGCCAGGCGCCGGGTAGGCGAGCGCGCGCCATCGGCACCCACCACCAAACGAGCCTGGATCTGCTGCCCATCGCTTAGCCGTAGCTGCCGCAAGGGCTCCGCTCCATCGACATCGGCACTGTCATAAGGCGCACCCAGATGCTCCAGGGTGACACCGCCAAGCCAGCGAATGTTGTCATGCGTGCTCAGGGCCTGATGCAAGGCCAGCAGCGTCACCCGATTCTCGACGATATGCCCCAGATGGGACAGGTGCTGCTCGGCGGCGGAAAATCCTATCTCGGCGGTGCCCTCGCCGTCCCACACCTGCATCTGCTGGTAGGGTGCGACGCGCAACTGCTGCATACTGTCCCAGGCCCCAAGATTACGCAGGAGCTGCTCTGAGGCCAGATTCAGGGCGCTGACCCGGGGATCAAAACCGAGTTTGGCGGCCGCAACCAACTGCTGGTGCCGTTGTTCCACCGTGTCTGTCGATGGATCGACCACCACCACCCTGAGGTCACTGCCGCCCAGCGCACAGGCCAGGGCCATGCCGACCATGCCACCCCCGATAATGGCGACATCGACGTCGAGAGATGTTTCTCTACTCTCTTGATTAATAATAATTTTTATCGCTCCAACTTGGGAAGAGGCATATCCAGCCCCATCGCACTCTGGGCAAAGGCATGCTTGAACGGCGCGACCAACTCCAGGCCCAGCAAGCCCAGATTACGCGCCAGTACCGGCGCTACCCGGGGGTTAGAAAACAGCTTGCTGATCTGGTCGCTAAAACCTAGGGTCTTGGTTTGATCCCAGCGTAGCTGAGACTGAAACCGCTGCAGTGTATCCAGACTACCCAGGGATCGCTGCTCGGACTGCGCCTGCAGCAACTCTTGCGCCAGCACCATAGCCCCGCGGAACGCCAGGTTAAACCCCTGCCCAGCCACGGGATGCAGCGAATGAGCCGCGTTGCCCAGCACCGCCAGACCGGTGCGGATTTGCTCGCACGCTAACACTCGCTGTAACGGATAGCCGTGACGCTCGCCCAGGGCGATAAAGCGACCGGCGCGATAGCCGAAGCGCTCCTGTAACCGGCGTATAAATTCAGCATCCTCGATGCCCAGCAGCTCATCGGCCTGCTCAAGCGGCACCGTCCACACCAACGCGGAACGGGCGCGGCCCTGAGCATCATCGGCCAGCGGTAGCAGGGCCATAGGCCCCTCTGCGCTGAAACGCTCGTAAGCGACCTGCTGGTGAGGTCGATCCAGCGACAGATTGGCGATCAGCGCACTCTGCTGATAGGAGGTCTCGACCCTGTCGAGCTGCAACTGCTGACATAACCCCGAGCGTCCGCCATCTGCGATCACCAGCAACCGGCTTTCGCAACCATGGCGCTCACCCGCATACTCATACTCGACGCGCATGCCACCGGGAATAGCCTCCGCAACCACGACCTCGGCCGGACAACAAAATGTCACTGCGGCCTGCTGCTGCAAGGCCTGCAGCAACGTCTGCCCAAGACGCGCGTTTTCCAGCACATAACCCAGCGCAGGCACCTGCTCCTTGGCTGCATCCAGACGTGCCGCACCGGGATGACCGCGATCAGAGACCTGAATCTTATGGATAGGACAGGCCGTAACCGCCAGCTCCGGCCAAATCCCCAGGCCTTCGAACAGGTGCCTGGAGCCCAGAGATATCGCCGTCGAGCGGGCATCATAGCTCGGTTGCAGCGGCTGACTATCGGCCAGGGGTAACCCAAAGGCTTCGAACACCACAACCCGCAGCGGCTCGCTCTGCCCGGCCTGACCGCGCGCTAACGCCAACGCCAGCGCGGCCCCCACCATCCCACCACCGACGATGGCGATATCGTAGAACCTATCCATAGGCTCTTTGCTGGGCTCTTTGCTGGGCTCTTTGCTGGGTTGTTTATTGGGCTGTTTTTTTAGCTCAGGGGCGGCCATGATCGGAATCCTGTGCCCTACGAGGGGTGCGGCTTAACGCCATCAAGGCTTCGATGTCGGCGATTTGTTTCGGCGCATCCACAGACAATATCTCATAGCCCTGCTCGGTCACCAACAGATCATCTTCGATGCGGATACCCATTCCACGCCAGCGCGCATCGACCTGTTCATTATCGGGTGCCACATAAAGCCCTGGTTCGATCGTCAGCACCATCCCTGCCTCTAGCAGCCGAGAGGCCTCATCGCGACGATAATCACCGACATCATGGACATCCAGCCCCAGCCAATGACTGGTCCTGTGCATATAAAAAGGCTTGTAGGCTTCGCTCGCGATCAGAGCCTCGACCTCCCCCTGCAGCAATCCCAGCTCGACCAGCCCGGCAACCAAGACCTGCAGCGCGGCCTGATGCGGCGCATCAAAACAGGCACCCGGCCTGACCGCTTCGATAGCCGCCTGCTGGGCATTCAATACGCACTGATACAGGGACTTCTGATCGGCGCTAAAGCGGCCGTTCACCGGGAAGGTCCGAGTGATATCACCGGCGTACCCCTGGTGCTCGCAACCGGCGTCGATGAGCACCAGATCGGCATCGCGGAGTGCATCGCCGTTCTCGGTGTAGTGCAGTATACAGCCGTTAGCACCGCCGCCAACGATGGTGCCATAGGCCGCAAAACGGCAGCCCTGTTGGCCGAAGCTGTGGATAATATCGGCTTCGAGCTGGTATTCAAACAGCCCGGGGCGACAGTTGCGCATCGCCAATCGGTGCGCCCGGGCGCTGATCTGAGCCGCGAGTCGCAGCTGCTGCTGCTCGGTGTCACTCTTAATCAGGCGCATCTCATGCAGCACCGGTTCGATATTATGCAACTGCTGCGGCGCTCGCTCGCTCGAGCGGCCCCTGGCGTGTAGCTGCTGACACCAGGCCTGAATCCGTACCGCCAGCCCGTCTGGCTCACTCACAGGCTCACTGAAGGGATAGTAGATCCGTTCACAACCCGCCAACAGACCCGGCAACTGGGTCGCTTGCTCTTGCAGGCTGAAGCCTCGATCGAAGCCAAACTGCGCTACCGCACCCTCGGCTCCCGCCCGATAGCCGGTCCAGATCTCTTGGGCCGGATCACGCGGCGACACAAACAAAATCGATTCGGTCTCGGCGTCGGCGTTCTTTAGCAACAGCAGTAAGGCATCGGGTTCGGCGAAACCGCTCAGGTAAAGAAAGTCACTGCTCTGACGGAACGCATACTCGGCATCTCTATTGCGATAGCGTAGCTTGGCCGCAGGCAGCAGCACCGCCGAACAGGGTGGCAGCTGCGCCAGCAAGTGCTGACGACGCTGGTGGTATTCAGACAGGGGCAGAGAATCGGTCATACTGGGCTCCATCGCCGAGGATCCTATGGCCAACCCGTTCGGAACAGGGTGGTCGCTGCGCCAGCAGTGGCTGACGACGTGGGTGGGTGATATTCAAATAGGGTAGACTGGGCAGGCAGGGGCAGAGCAGGGTTTATCCTGGGCTCCAGCGCCGAGGATCCGATTCTCAATTTCCTACCTCCAGCCTCCAGCCGTTCAGTGCAGCGCCGCATCCACCGGCAGGGTGGGAGCAGACTCATCAGGATGACCCGCATGATTGCTCTCAGAGAAGACCAGCAACGCGACCATGCGCACGTACTCATAGATCTCCATGAAATTGGCTTCGCTCTCTTCACCATCCGATTCATTCACTGCGATCTGCGCGATCTGGGACAGGTCGTGCAAGCCATCACGGGCATCCTCACTGAGCTTCTCAGCCGGAGTTCCTCGAGCAAGCGCATAGCCGCACAAGAAGCCATGGCACCATAATCCGAGCGCCTCGGCACGCTGCGCCAAGGCATGGTCCTCATCGGGAAGCAGGGGTTGAAGATCAAATCCTGCCTGCTCCAGCTGCGCCAGCGTAACCCGATATAGCAGCGCCAGACTGGCCTGGAGTGCGGCGTCGGGCTGATCCTCGATGCCGATCTGCTGCTGCGCCGCCTGAAACCATGACTCAGGTGCCAAACGCACCCCTGTCGCCAGCTGACCACAGAGGTAGCCATGCAATTCAGAGGGGGAGTGCAGTGCGGATTGCTGAACGAACAGGTCAGCCAGCTGGTCAAAGCCGACCTGATCTGGAGTTTTGTGTTGTGACACTTAAGACTACCTCTGGGCATACGGCACTCGAGGAGGCCGGGGAATTTAACTGCGACTTATCCTAACATCTCGCCTGCGCTGCCACCACGGCAAGGGCGATCAATATTGAGGCACAGTCATGACAGCCGTTGACCCGCCGCGCGACCAGCCCTACTATTCAACGCTCACTCAAGATGAGTCCGCGGTATGTCAGAACCAACCCCTACAGACCTGGAGTATCAAGTGCAGCAACTGCTCGACTACTGCCAGCAGCTAAAGCAACAAAACAGTCAGCTACGGACCCGCGAACAGGCGTTAAAGCTCGAGCGCAATCAACTTCGCCAGACTTGTGACAGTACTCAAAAAAAGATCGAAGCGATGATCAGCCGTTTTAAGGCCATGGAGCAGTGATAAATGGAGCAGTGATGATATGACGCAATCATCAAGCCAACCTTGTCAGACTCGCCGCAGCATTCAAAAAAAGACTGTGTCGATAACGATCAGTCGTCTTAAGGCCATGGAGCAGTGATGGAACCCTCAAGTACTGATCAGATCGCGATTAAGATCCTGGGCAAGGAATTTTTAATCAACTGCCCCCATGAATCTCAGTCAGAGCTTATGACCACCACCCAGCTGCTCGATCAGCGCATGAAAGCGATCAAGGCTCGTGGCAAGGTCTTTGGCCTGGATAGAATAGCGGTGATGGCGGCGCTCAACCTGACCCATGAATTGCTTAAGGCGCAGCAAGAGCTAGATATACTAAAATCTCAGCAGCAGCTGTTAAGCGCGCAGATTGCCGAAACCCTCAGCAACAGATCGGAATAACGGCTGTGACCCAAGCCCTGGGCGGAAACCGCTATCTCATTAAAACTAAACATTCAAGACCTGACATTCTGCGATTCCCGCGTATACTGGAATAGCTCCCTGAGGTGTTTGGCAGTTGGTATAGTCCCTTGAGCCGATAAGCACATTCCCGGAGGTTTTCAGTAGTTACTGATGTGCATGTCCGCTAGACGGAAAGCCTAATGTAGCTCGAAAACCGCCACCTTGAACCTTCGGGTTCAGGGCCGACATCAGCACCGGCCCCCTGGGGAGTCTCTTTTTTTATTACATCGAAAGCTTGATGGCATCGCCTGATGGCATCGAGAGCTTGATAACATCGACGCATCTCCGACATCCGCCCACGACAATGCGGCTCGAAAGCTCACATCCTGAACCTCCAGGTTCAGGGCCGACATCAGCACCCCTGGGAAGTCCTTTTTTTACATAAAGAGTTATTACATCGAGAGCCTAATGACATCGACGGCATGACCCAGATCCCGGCCAAGACAATGAGCAGAGCCCAGCTGAGACAATCACTGCGCCGACAAAGGCGCGCACTCAGCCCGCAACAACAACGCCAGGCGGCCTTCCGGCTGGCCAGGATAGTCACACGCCAGGCGCTGTTTATCCGCGCAAAACGCATAGGCTTTTACCTGCCCTGTGATGGCGAAATCTCCCCCCTGCCCCTGATCAAACTCGCACTGAAGATGGGGAAGCAGTGTTTCTTACCCGTCTTACACCCCACCCGCCACAACCGTCTCTGGTTTGCACGCTACAGACCCGAGTCAAAATTAATTAAAAATTGCTACGGCATTGCTGAACCCGATATACGTCTCGAGCCTCGCATACTGCCGCAAGCCTTAGATTTAGTATTATTACCGCTGGTAGGATTTGACGCCCAGGGTGGCCGCCTGGGCATGGGAGGGGGATATTATGACCGCACCTTCGCATTTAAACGCAGAGCCAAGACGAGCGACGGACGACCGCCACGCAGATCCCCCGCGCTAGTCGGGTTAGCTCATCAATTGCAACAACAGCCTAAGCTGGCGTTAGCCGACTGGGATATCCCACTCGCGGCAATCGCGACGGGGCACCAGCTGTACTGGAGTCGCTAGCAGCTTGCCGGACTCGACCGGCGTTGCGAGGTAGGCTGGAATACAATCCCAGCTTTTATTGGTCTATGCGAACCTGCACAGATGCAGACGTACCTGTTGCGCACGACTGCGTGACCGCAGGAGGTAGAGCAACGCCGAGCCGCTGCGGAGTAGATCAGGGGTAAGCTCGACAGGAGGTCTATCCCAGACCAGAAGCAAGCGCGGCGCTCACAAATCCGGACTGACTCACTCCTGTTATGACAAATCCAACGACAAACACGAGTACTAGTATCAGCACCAAATCTGGTCCTTTCTTCATGGCAATTTAATTCTTTTTTTATGGCTAAAGTTTATAATCTCGTAAGATCATCGCACATTATTAAAAAAATACAACATTTGCATGAACATCAGAGTTAATATAATCGGCATTAGCTGAACCCAGTAAAATTTAATAAAACAAAACAGCCAATTATAAATAATCACGCCTTAAATTAGATACCTCATAGGTGAAGAAGTGTTTATGAGGTTCTTGGCTGCATCGCTTGCCTGAGCCGCGCCTCACTTTCCAGCAGGGCTTTCTGGGTCTGATCTCGGTGAATCAAACCACCCAACACGGTCGCTACCGCTTCTAGAAACTCAGATTCTTCCGGTGTTTGCCGACGCCCTTGGCGCAGAGTCAGGATCATCAGCCCCAGCAAACGCTGCTCATAACACAGAGGAATGGCGCGATGGCGATGATCGGAGGCATCGGGATGAAGGCTCTTCCGGGCTATCGAGGCCATGTCACAGACGCCCTCCGCATCGGCCTCAAGGCAGAGCGACTGCATCTCCGAGCCCAGCCCCTGGTGCACCACCAACTCCAGCTTCTGGCGCCCCTCCTGCATCAGAAAAATACCGCCCTTAGGCTCGGTCGGCAACCAACTGGAACGACTGACCAACGCCAAAGCCCGACTCAAGGCCTGCCGTAGCGGAATCGGCTCCAGGGTGATGCGCAGCAATTGGTTAAGCAGTGATTGTGACTGTACTGTCTGCTGCAACTTTTTTTCAATCTTTTGACGCACTCGAATCTCGGACGCGCGCTCTGCCACTCGCGCCTCCAGCTCATGCGCATGCTCGCGCAGAATCCGATCACGTTCTTCAAAATAGGAGATCCGCTCTAATAATTCATCAGGCGTCAGCTGTAAATTGGCCAGGATCGCGGCATAGACCTTACTGACCTGTTCGTGCTCAACCTGAGAATAACTCAGATGTTTTTTCATCGCATTATGCGAGGCCGCGGTGCCTATATTTCCCGCGAGCACCCGCTCAAGTTCACGATGAAAGCGTAATAACTCCCCCGCAGACAGACTCTCCTTTTCCAGCACTCCCATCCCTTCGCCGATCTGACGAATTTTGCTCCGTGCAATCTTCTCGCTGAAATAATACCCTAGCAACTTCTGGGCTTCGGCAAGTTTTTTAGCTTTATCGATATGCCCTGCTTCAGCCATACTCTGGGCCGTACCCGAGGCACTAAAGCGCAGCGCATGCACATAGGCGCTGGCCAATTCAAGCTCAGACTTGCGTTGCCGAAACAACACCGAACCCAGCAGATAGGCCCCGCTATTAAAGAACAGCGACCAGAATGCGGCGTGGGTCACAGAATCGAAGCGGTCCATGCCGAACAGCGCTTCCGGGCGTAATCCCTGGAGCGCCCAAGGGCCCTCGGCGACGATACTGATCGGCAACAGCCCAGCCTCAGCCAGCAGCGGTACCATCAGAGTATAAAACCACACCAGGAACCCCAGCCCCAGCCCCATAAGCGCTCCGGCTGTATTCCCTTTAAGCCAGAATAACCCGCCAAAGATCACCGGCACGAACTGCAGCGCCGCACAAAAACCCAGCATGCCTATATTGGTCAGGCTACGGCCTTCGGTCAGTTCTCGAGCGAACAGATAACTAATCAAGATAACCGCAGCGATGGCTAACCAGCGCGCCGGTAACAGATAGCGCCTGAGGCCATGCAGCCCTTCGACACGATCAATCAGCGGTACCAACAGATGATTGATACTCATGGTCGCCAGGGTCAATGAACTGACGATGATCATCCCGGTGGCAGCGGCCAGACCACCCAAAAAGACCAGTACCGATAGCGCCTGTTGATCCGCGTGTAGCGGTAACAACAACACGTAAAAGTCAGACATCTCATGAGGCAGCCCCACCGCCCGCCCAGCTGCGGCTAGCGGCACGACAAACAGGCTGATCAACAGCAGATAGCCGGGCACGAACCAGATCGCGGTGCGTATATGCTGCTCGTCTGAATTCTCGACCACCGCGGTATGAAATTGCCGGGGCAGAAACAAGACTCCCGCCATCGAGACAAACAGTACCGTCATCCAGCGCGTATAGGCCGCCGCCTCACCACTACCGACCCGCGTCAACTGCTCCAGGTCAGCAGCGGGTAGCGCGGCGAAGAGCTCATGTAAACCGCCATACAGACCGAAGACCGCAAAGAGCCCCACCGCCAAAAATGCCACCAGCTTGACGACACACTCAACCGCCAGCGCCGCCATCATTCCCTGATGACGCTCGGTCGGATCGAGTCGTCGAGCCCCAAACAGCACGGTAAAGGCGATCACCAAACCGGTAGCCCAGAGCCCAAGCCCGTCCCAGTCTAGCGTCGAGGTCGAGCCGCCGGTAATAATACTGAAGCTCGTCACCACCGCCTTGAGCTGGATGGCGATATAGGGCAGCGTACCCAGCAGGGCAATCAGAGTCACCAGCATCGCCACCCCCTGTGAACGGTCATACCGGGCCGAGATAAAATCCGCAATACTGGTGATGTTACGGTGTTCTTTGATCCGTACGATTTTACGCAGCACCACCCACCAGAGACCGATCATCAGCGTCGGTCCGAGATAGGTAGGCAGGTAAGACAGCCCCTCCCGAGACGCCAGACCCACACTCCCATAAAAGGTCCAGGAGGTGCAGTAGACCGTGATCGACAGTGCATAGACCCAGGGTCGGCTGGAGAGATAGAGCGACAGACGCGGACTGCGTTCGACTAGCTGAGCGATACCGAACAGTATCGCCATGTACGCTAGGAACACTAAAAAAACCGATCCAGTGCTAAACATTCAGGCTCACCGGTTTCCGCGAAACAGCAGGAAATAAGCAAGGACCAGCAGCGCCCAGCCACCAAAGAAATAGACCAACCGACCCACCGGTGTTAATGACCGTGCTATGTCCATGAGCGGCCAGCCAAAAAACAACACGCCGGCGATGAAAATAAGAATAGGAAATTCAGGTTTTGCAAACACTGCCGCTCTCCAGCTGCCCAGATCCAACTCGATAACCGTATTATTTTAGTATCGATCAGCAGGCTGACCGAAAATAAAAAAACAGACCTGCTACTTTAGAATAGGCAAACAATGCCAAACAGCTAGCCGATCGGGCAGAACAGCCCCTAAAGATCAATGTAGCAACCACGGCCTAAACCCTCGCCCAATCGGGCGGGGAGCAATCACCCTAGGTAGGGAATCACCCTAGGTAGGGAATCACCCTAGGTAGGTAATCACCCTAGATAGGTAATCACCAGGGGCATAGTGACGGCTGCAAGCAGGGTCTGCAGGGTGATTATTGCCGCCATCAGCGGTGCATCGCCGCCCAGCTGGCGCGCCAGAATATAGGCGGATGGCGCGGTCGGCAGTGATACAAAGATCAGCAACACCCCCACCGCCTCGAACGGCAGTACCAGCACCTTGGCGATCAGCGCAAAACACAGGGGATAGATCAGCAGCTTTACCAGGCAACTGCCCCAGAGCGCCGCGCCGCCACCACGCATCGCCTTAAGATTCAGCCCCACGCCTACCGCCAGCAACCCCAGCGGCAAGGCCATCTTGCTCAGCAAGTCGAGCACGGGAACCAGCGGCGACGGCATCCCGGCCCCCGACAGATTTAGCACCCCGCCAAGCAGGCAAGCGATAATCAGTGGATTTTTCAACAACGGCAACAGGAGTCCACGCCAGCGATCAGGTCCTGAACGGCCGCTGAGAATAAAGACTGCGACACAGGCAATATTAACCAACGGGATCATCAGCCCTAAAAACAGCGCACCCCACAAGAGCCCCTGCTCACCGAACAATGCAGCGCCAGCCGCCAGGCCAACGTAGGTATTAAAGCGGATACCGCCTTGAAACAGAGAGCTCTTCGCCGGCATCGACAAACCCAGCAGTTGCGACAGCAGCAGAGTGACCAGCACCATCAGCAACAACGCCAGCAGTAACGCCAGCACCACCTGCCCAAGTCCCTGCTGCGGCAGAGTTGCCGTGGAAATCTTAAGAACCAGCAGCACGGGAAACAGCAGGTAGTAGGTAAAGCGTTCGGCCAGAGGCCAAAACTCGGCGCCGGGAAAGTCCACCCACCGAAGACCCACGCCTAGCGCAACCAAGGCAAACACGGGGCCTAGGGAGGCTAGAATAGAGGAGATTTCGTTCATAGGATCCCGGGGGCCGTATTTTTAAAGAGGGTTAACGCCGCACCATTGCAGCACACTCAGACACAGGCATAGAATGCAGTAATTATTTGTGAAACTAAAGACACCGAGGAGAGACTATGAAAACGTCCCTGATACTGACCGCCATCGGCCCTGACAAATCAGGACTGGTTGAACTGCTCTCGACCACGCTGGCCGAGCACAGCGCCAACTGGCAGCAAAGTAGCATGTCCAGACTCGCCGGTCAGTTTGCCGGCATCCTGATCGCCAGCGCGGATACCGACAGGGTTGAACCCCTACTCCGGGCGCTGAATGCACTTGAGAGCAAAGGTCTTAGCATCAGCGTGGTTACTGAAGCCGGTATCAGCGCAGCAGCCACACCCCCAGGCCAGACGCTAACGCTGGCGCTGATCGGCCATGATAAAGCGGGAATTATTCGCGACATCTCCCGTGCTCTGGCGGGGCATAACATCAGCGTCGACGAGTTGGCGACTGAAATAGTGAGCGGAACCATGTCGGCCGAACCGCTATTCAAGGCCGAAGCGACGCTAAGGGTACCTGAAGGGACCGATCTGGATGATCTGCAAGAGAGCCTGGAAGCGATCGCCTCAGACCTGATGGTCGATCTGACCCTCAATTAAGGCTATGCCTGAAGGATCCGAGGCTGGGATGCAATCCCAGCAACACTCCAGCCCCCCTCCGATTACGCCTGCACCTGTGTAGATGCGCACCCATGATCGCTGGGATTTCATTCCCGCCTACCTCGCTGTGGGAGTCGGGCTCCCACAGGGCAAACCCCCTACCTTGACGCCAGCCGTGCCTGTGCGCGAGCCACCGCCGCACGCACCTGATTGGGCGCGGTACCCCCGATATGATCACGCGCGGCAACCGAGCCTTCCAGAGTCAGCACCTGGAACACATCCGCCTGGATCTGATCGGAAAACTGGCGCAACTCTTCCAGGCTCATCTCACCCAGATCTTTAGAGGTCTGGATACCGTAGGCCACCGATTTGCCGACGATTTCGTGAGCATCACGAAAGGCCACGCCCTGACGCACCAGATAATCGGCCAGATCGGTCGCCGTAGAGAAACCCCGTAGCGCCGCTTCGCGCATCTGCTCTTTCTTAGGGGTGATCGCGGGGATCATGTCGGCGTAGGCACGCAGACAACCTTGCAGGGTATCGATCACATCAAACAGCGGCTCCTTGTCCTCCTGATTATCCTTGTTGTAGGCCAGGGGTTGAGCCTTCATCAGCATCAGCAGCGAGACCAGATGCCCGGTCACTCGGCCGCTCTTACCACGGACCAGCTCGGGCACATCGGGATTTTTCTTCTGCGGCATGATCGACGAACCGGTACAGAAGCGATCGGGTAGATTAATAAAATCAAACTGCGCCGAGGTCCAGAGCACCAGCTCTTCAGAGGCGCGCGACAGGTGTGTCATCACCAGGCTGGCGGCGGCGCAAAATTCTATAGCGAAGTCGCGATCGCTGACCGAATCCAGAGAGTTCTCGCTCGGACGGTCGAAGCCGAGCAGCTCGGCGGTGTAGTGCCGATCGATCGGATAGGTGGTACCGGCCAGCGCTGCGGCACCCAGCGGCATGATATTAATCCGCTTAAGACAATCCTGAAGACGTTCGTAATCACGCTGCAGCATCTCAAACCAGGCCATCAGGTGATGACCAAAGGTGACCGGCTGAGCGGTCTGCAGATGGGTAAAACCGGGCATGATAGTATCGGCTTCGCGCTCGGCGACCTCTAAGAGGCCCTGCTGCAAGCGCGTCAATTCAGCAAGGATCAGCGTCATCTCATCGCGCAGATACAGACGAATATCGGTGGCGACCTGATCATTACGCGAGCGCCCGGTGTGCAGTTTTTTGCCGGTGATACCGATCTTCTCGGTCAACGCCGCTTCGATATTCATATGCACATCTTCGAGCGCCACCGACCACTGGAACGCGCCGCATTCGATCTCAGCCTTGATCTCTTGCAAACCCGCGATGATGGCATCACGCTCGGGGTCCGTCAGCACCCCGACCTTGGCCAACATCGTGGCATGCGCCACGGAACCCTGGATATCCTGAGCGTACATGCGCTGATCGAAATCGACCGAGGCGGTAAAGCGCTCGACGAAGGCGTCGGTGGCCTCAGTGAAACGACCACCCCACTGCTGGTTAGTTTTGGACATAATGGTTGCCTGACCTCGATAGCTACAGCCTTACGGCCTGAAATTTGCGATATTATACAGTGCTACGCCCCCCTTCGCGATGCCGCCTTTACTAGGACAGAACGCAGAGCACTGTCGCTGGCAGGCCATTCTGGTACACTCTGGCCAATTTTTTACCACGCTGGACGAGGCCCCTGTCATGAGCATCAATCTGATCCGCATCGCCACCCGCAAAAGCAAACTAGCCCTGTGGCAAGCCGAATTTATCAAAGCCGAGCTGGAAGCTGCTCATCCTGGGCTAACCGTAGAGCTGCACGGTATCGTCTCCAAAGGCGATAAGATCCTCGACGTGCCGCTGGCGAAAGTCGGCGGCAAAGGGCTTTTTGTCAAAGAGTTAGAGAACTCACTGCTGGCTAACGAGACCGATATAGCGGTGCATTCGATGAAAGACGTGCCGATGGAGTTTCCCGCAGGGCTGGGGCTGGCGATTATCTGCGAGCGTGGCGCCCCCACCGATGCCTTTGTCAGCAATCGCTATAACCGTCTCGAAGAACTTCCTTTCGGCGCCATCGTCGGCACTTCCAGCCTGCGCCGCGAAACGCAACTGCGCGAACGGCGTCCGGACTTGAAGGTCAACTTCCTGCGCGGTAACGTCAACACTCGCCTGGCCAAGCTCGACGCCGGCGACTATGACGCGATCATCCTCGCCTCTGCCGGACTGCTCCGACTGGATATGGCCGATCGGATCAAGACCCAGATCCCGGATACCATCAGCTTGCCCGCCGGAGGCCAGGGCGCGGTCGGTGTCGAGTGTCGCACCGACGACCAGCGCGTGATCGACCTGCTACAACCGCTACACCACCAGCCCACCGCCTATTGCGTCCTGGCTGAACGCGCCATGAACAAGCACCTCGAAGGCGGCTGCCAGGTTCCGATCGCCTCCTTCGCCACCCTCAGTGAGACCGGCGATCAACTCTACCTGCGCGGTCTGGTCGGCCGTCCTGACGGATCCAAGGTGCTACGCGCCGAGATCCGCGGCGCAGTCGGCGACTGCGAAGCCCTAGGCATCCTGCTGGCAGAAGACCTGCTGAGCCAGGGCGCTAAAGAGATCCTGCAGGAGGTTTACGGCCAGTGAGCCACCCGCCAGACAGCGCTGTCGCGACCCTGTCCTTAGCCGGACGGCGAGTGCTGGTCACGCGTCCCGCGCTTCAGGCTAACGCCCTCTGCGCCGCCCTGGCAGCACGGGGGGCTCAGGCAATTCGTTTTCCTACCCTGAGCATCCGCCCCAGTGACGAGAATGATCCGGGCTATCAACAGTTAAAGACCTGCTTCCTGGATCTCGATCGCTATAGCGTGGTGATTTTCATCAGTGCCAACGCCGCCCAAATCGGTTTTAATTGGATCGATCAATACTGGCCCCAGCTACCGACCCCTATACTGTGGCTGGCGGTCGGCACTGCCACGGGGCGCACGCTAGAGCAACTGGGCTTGCCTGCCACCCTCGCAGAGGGAACCATGGACAGCGAGGCTTTACTGGCACTGCCGCAGCTGCAACGGTTCGACAGCAGTAGGATTTTGATCTGTCGCGGCCAGGCCGGACGCGAGCGCTTACGCCAGGATTTACAACAGCGCGGTGCCACTGTTGACTATGCTGAGCTTTATCACCGCGAGATACCGGTCTATAGTCAAGCAGAGATCGAAAGTATCATTTATAAATCAGCTGCTTCAGCTATCTTAGTAAGCAGTGGCGAAGTCCTGACCAATCTGATAAAGCTAACGCGACGACCCAAGAGCGCAATCAGTACGCTTAGCGACACCCCTCTGGTGGTTCCCAGCCAAAGGGTTGCAACACTGGCTCGACAGCATCATTTTAATCATATTGAGGTCGCTGCAAACGCCACCGATACGGCAATGATAGCCGCATTAGAGGCGCTGATCGCAACCCAAGGCGGAGTGGTACACTGACATGGAAAAAAAGTCCATGAACGACAAGCAGCAAGGCTCATCCCAAGAGATCGCAGCCGAGGCCCCCAGCAGCGCTGGTGCCGACGATCCGACCAAGCCCTCAATCAAGGCACCACCGGCCGCCGAAACCCCCAAGCCAGACGCTCCCAGCCTGGACTTGAAAAAAGCCAACGCGGGGACGACCGCTGAACCCCCCACGTCAGACGCCCCGAACCTGGACGTCAGTGCCCCTAAACCGCGGACAGCTCCGGAAAAAACCCGCACCAGCAAAGCTTCCCTCTCCAAACTTGCGATTCTGGCGCTGCTATTGGCCCTGATCGCCCTGGCCATCATCGGCTATGGCTACATCCTGATCCAACAGCTGCATACGCAGCAGACCGAACAGCTCAGCGGATTTAAACAGCAGCTTAGCAGCAGCAATACCGCCAACCGCCAGCTGCAACAGCAAAACGGTCAGATATTGGGGGAACTGCAGCAGATTCGCAGCGCATCAACGGAGCAGCAGAGCAACGTCGACGAACTCCAGACCCGATTATCCAAAGCGATGCAGCAGGTCAGCAAACTAGGCACCGACACCCGCAAGGACTGGCTGTTAGCCGAGGTGGAGTACCTGCTACGTCTCGCCAGCCAACGGGTGCTGATGGAAGGTAACGCCAGCGGCGCACTTAGCCTGCTGCAGGGCGCCGACCAGATCCTCAAGGAAACCGATGACGTCTCGATCTACCCGGTCAGAAAAGCACTGGCGCAAGATATGGTCGCGCTTGAATCCGTGCCTAGTGTCGATATCGAAGGCATGTTTTTGAAGCTTAACGCCATTAATGCCCAGGTCGATAAGCTGCGCCTGCTGCCGATTACCGACAAGCACCAGCTGCCAGAGATACTGAAACAGATCACACCTGATGGCATGTCACAGATTAATGCCTCCTGGGCCAGCGCCATGGACAAACTCGGTAACCTGATCGTGATCCGCCATCGGGAGGACGCGGTAACGCCCCTGCTCTCACCAGAGCAGCATTACTTTTTGATCCAGAACCTGCATCTAATGCTTGAGCAGACTCAACAGTCACTCTTGCAGGGTAAGCAGGATGCCTATGATGCCGGACTGAAAAAATCAGCACAGTGGATCAGCAGCTACTTCGAAGCCACAGACCCCACGACCCAAGCACTACTGCGCAACCTGAGTGATCTGCAGGGAATAAAAATTGCGCCGAAGCTACCCGATATTTCCGGCTCCCTGCGCGAACTTAAAACCTATCTGGCGGAGCTACATGACCTCCAAGGAGTCGCCAGATGAAACTGTTTCTGATCTTTATCCTGCTGGTACTGCTTGCCGGCTCAGTGATTGGCGAACTCATCGTTCAAGACCCGGGATATGTGCTGTTCAGCTTTAAAAACACCACCTTGGAAACCAGCATCTGGGGGCTGGGGCTTATCGTACTGGTCAGTTTTACCAGCCTCTACCTGCTCCTCCAACTGACTCAGTACCTGTTGCAACGGCGCAGTAAAATCCGCAAATGGAGTGTCACTCGTAACCGTAAACAGGCCCACCTCAAAACGTTGAGCGGCCTTAACGCCCTCTCTGCCGGCGACTGGTCCAAGGCGCAACGCTTACTCAGCCAAGCCGCACCGCATTCGGACGTCGCCCTGGTTAACTATCTGGCGGCCGCCCGCGCCGCCCATGAGCAAAACCAACCCGAAAGCTGTGACGAACTCCTGGATCAAGCGCGCCGGGTCGCCCCTAAAGCCGAGGTCGCCGTCGGCGTTATCCAAAGTCAGATCCAGATCGAGCGCAACCACTGGCAACCCGCCCTAGAAACGCTGGTTCGGCTGCGTAAAAAAGCACCTAAGCATACGCTGGTGCTAAAACTCATCACCCAGGCCTATTCAGAGCTTAAAGACTGGGGCTCTATCGTGCAGCTACTCCCCGATCTGCGTAAATATCACGTCTATGACAGCGAACAGCTGGAGCAACTGGAGCAGAAGGTCTACCTGGGGCATCTGCAGAAGAGTCTTGAGTCGCTATCACCTCAAGCCGATGACAGGGGTCGAACACGCCGGCTGATGCAGGGCTGGAAATCGGTGCCCAAGACACTCCAGAATGATGCGACGCTGATCGAGCGTCAGGTTGAATTGCTGCTGCAATGCAACGCTATCGACCAGGCCGATGCGTTTATCAAAGAGCGGCTCAAGAAACACTGGCAGCCGACACTCGTGAACCTCTATGGACGCATCGAAGCGATCGATCCCAACAAACAGTACCAACAGGCACTGCGCTGGCAACGGGAGCATCCCCAGGATGCCACCCTGCAACTGACGCTGGGACGACTCGCGCTTCGAAACGAGGAATGGCAACAGGCCCAAAAGCACTTCGAGAGCAGCCTGGAGCAACAAAGTTCTACCGAGGCTTATGCCGAACTGGCTCGCTTGCTGCAGCACCTGCCGGACAATGCCGCTAGCCAACAGCTACTGCAACAGCACGTAGGCACCCTGACCGACAAGCTGCCTAACCTGCCCCTGCCTGCGCTGCCCCGGCCGGAGGGGACCACAGAGACCCCTCCGGCACTGGCTGAGGCTAAGACCGCCTGATCAGCCAGCCACAAAAAAACCGCCACCAGGTTCTGCCGGTAGCGGTTTTTTTGTGGCTATGTTTTTTTGTAGGTTAGCCGTTAAGCGCTCCTGCATGGACGGCACTAGCTACGTCCCTGTAGCGCGGGCTTTAGCCTGACAACGATGGCTAACCCCTCGGTGCGTAACTATACACATCGGCGTGTATCTGCCCATCACCCATGCCACGCAACCTAAAATCGTCTTCGACGGCATAGACCATGGCCGGTGAACCACAGACATAAATCTGGGCGTTATCCAGGCGCTCGAAGTCTTCCAACACCGAGTTATGCACCAGACCTATACGACCCGACCAATCCCCAGCACCGGGAGCTGAGACCACCGGATGAAAGTGAAACTGCGGATGGCATCGCTGCCAATGCGCGGTCAACTCATGGCCATACAGATGCTCGGCTTCGCGTACACCCCAGTACAGGTGGAGCGGATTAGTCATTTGCTGTGCAA
The DNA here is from genome assembly GCA_047622605.1 of Motiliproteus sp. GTDB lineage: Bacteria > Pseudomonadota > Gammaproteobacteria > Pseudomonadales > Balneatricaceae > Motiliproteus. Next base: position 24,265 of record JBLHND010000021.1, read on the forward strand.
GCGCATGTTCAATCAACGCCTTCATCTGCGCAAATCCGGTGCCCGCCGCAATAAAGATCAGCGGCTGGTCGGTACTGACCGGAGGCTGATCGAGGTAGCAGTCCCCCATGGGCAGCCGCACCTGCACCTGAGACTGCGTCTTAAAATGTCTGATCACCTCTGAAGACAGACTCTCCTCGCCCTGATCCTGGATCTGCAACTCCAGCACGGGTAGCTGACAGGGGGCGGAGGCGATGGTATAAGGCACCGCCTGCTCGTCCAGCAGCAATTCCAAATACTGCCCTGCCAGGTGCTTGACCGGGGCATTGAGTAACAGCTGCACTCTATAGATGCCATCGGTAAGCAGGGTGACCTGCTGAACTAGGCATTCGGCGACGGTAGGTTCTGTAAATCCGGCTTCGCTCGCTGGCGACATGAACATTATCCCTTTGTGTTTAACGGTCGATCGAGTTTTAAATAAGGCTAGGAGCCTGCCAGACAGCCCCCTAGGGCTTCTCGGGCAGCTCTATATCGAGACTACTCCACAGCTCATCAATGCGCTGCTTGACCTCATCCGTCATCGTAATAGGGCTGCCCCACTCACGATCGGTCTCGCCCGGTAGTTTATTGGTCGCATCGAAGCCCATCTTCGATCCCAAACGGGGCACCGGGGAGGCGAAGTCGAGATAATCGATCGGGGTATTCTCTATAAATACCGTGTCTCTTGCCGGATCCATGCGTGTGGTCATCGCCCAGATCACATCCTTCCAGTCCCGCGCGTTAATATCATCGTCGGTGACGATAACGAACTTGGTATACATAAACTGGCGCAGGAAAGACCAGACCCCCATCATCACCCGCTTGGCATGACCGGGGTACTGCTTCTTCATCGTGACCACGGCCAGGCGATAAGAGCAGCCTTCGGGGGGCAGATAGAAATCGATAATTTCCGGAAACTGTTTCTGGAGAATGGGAATAAAGACTTCGTTGAGCGCCAATCCCAATATGGCCGGCTCATCGGGTGGACGGCCGGTAAAGGTACTGTGGTAAATCGGCTTGTTGCGGTGGGTCAGGCACTCTACGGTAAACACCGGAAAGGTTTCGACCTCATTATAATAACCGGTGTGATCGCCGAAGGGGCCCTCCAGGGCCACCTCACCCGGCTCGATATACCCTTCGAGCACGATCTCAGCGGACGCGGGCACCTGCAGATCGTTGGTCAAACACTTGACCAACTCCGTCTTCTCACCTCGTAACAGGCCCGCGAAGGCATATTCAGAGAGCGAATCTGGCACCGGAGTTACCGCCGCAAGAATCGTCGCAGGATCGGCACCCAGCGCCACCGAAATGGGAAAACGCTCGCCAGGATGAGCCTCTTGCCACTCTTTAAAATCCAGAGCCCCACCGCGATGCGACAACCAGCGCATAATCAGCTTATTGCGGCCCAGCAGCTGTTGCCGATAGATGCCCAGGTTCTGCCGCTCTTTAGCAGGGCCTTTAGTAATCACCAGCGGCCAGGTCACCAGAGGTGCGGCATCTCCTGGCCAGCAGGTCTGGATCGGCAACTTGGCCAGATCGACATCTTGGCCATGAAATACGTGGGTTTGACAGGGCGCCTGCTTGACCAGCTTCGGCGCCATATTCATCACCTGTCTGAAGATGGGCAGCTTCTCCCAGGCATCCTTCATACCCTTGGGCGGCTCGGGCTCTTTAAGAAAAGCCAACAGCTTACCCACCTCGCGCAGCTGCGACACCTCTTCCTGGCCCATCCCCAGCGCCACCCGCTTGGGGGTGCCGAACAGATTAGCCAGCACCGGCATATCAGAGCCTTTGGGATTCTCAAACAGCAGCGCCGGACCACCCCCTCGAAGGGTACGATCGCAGATCTCTGTCATCTCCAGGTAAGGATCGACTTCGGTCTTGATCCGCTTGAGTTCACCCCTCGCCTCAAGAGCCTCGATAAAACCACGCAGATCTTTGTATTTCATAGTAATGCCGAAGATTTATTAGCGGATAAAGTCATTAGAAGTGGTACTTAGAGGCGAGCAATTCAGGCGTACTAAAGGGCAGATCCTGGATCTGCCCTTGACTCTGCCTTTGCAACGCGGCAAAAGCGACAGCCGTCGCCTTTACTTGCGCTTCATCGACATAAAGAACTCATCGTTGGTCTTGAAGTCTTTGAGTTTGTCGATCACGAACTCGATCGCCGAAGTATCCTCCATCGAATCGAGCAACTTGCGTAGAATCCACATCCGTTGCAGCTCATCTTCGGTGGTCAACAGGTCTTCACGACGCGTGCCTGAACGACGAATATTCATCGCCGGATAGACCCGCCGCTCGGCGGCTTTGCGATCCAGGTGCAGCTCAGAGTTACCGGTACCCTTAAACTCTTCGAAGATCACCTCGTCCATTTTCGAGCCGGTATCAACCAGCGCCGTGGCGATGATGGTCAGGCTGCCGCCCTCTTCGATATTACGTGCCGCACCGAAGAAACGCTTGGGACGCTCCAGCGCATGCGCATCGACACCGCCGGTCAGCACCTTACCCGACGAGGGGATAACCGTGTTGTAGGCACGCGCCAGACGAGTGATGGAATCAAGCAGGATGACCACATCTTTTTTATGCTCGACCAGACGCTTGGCTTTTTCAAGCACCATCTCGGCCACTTGCACGTGACGAGCCGGTGGCTCGTCGAAGGTACTGGCGACGACTTCACCGCGCACGGTGCGCTGCATCTCAGTCACCTCTTCCGGACGCTCGTCGATCAGCAGTACGATCATATGGCATTCGGGGTTGTTACGCGTGATCGAGTTGGCCACATTCTGCAGCATCAAGGTCTTACCGGCCTTGGGAGGCGATACGATCAACGCCCGCTGCCCCTTACCCATAGGGCAGATCAGATCGATCACCCGCGCGGTAATATCTTCGGTACTGCCGTTGCCCAGTTCCATCCGCAGACGCTCCTGAGCGAACAGCGGTGTCAGGTTTTCAAACAGTATTTTATTCTTGGCCTGCTCAGGACGATCGAAGTTAATCTCGTCAACTTTAAGCATCGCAAAGTAGCGTTCGCCGTCCTTAGGAGGGCGAATCTTACCCGAGATACTGTCGCCCTTACGCAGGTTAAAACGGCGAATCTGGCTGGGAGAGACGTAGATATCATCAGGACCGGCCAGGTAGGAGCCTTCGGCTGAACGCAGGAATCCAAAGCCATCCTGCAGAATCTCCAGCACACCATCACCGTAGATATCCTCACCGCTCTTAGCGTGTTTTTTGAGGATAGCGAAGATAACATCCTGTTTTCTGGAACGAGCCAAGTTGTCCAAGCCCATCTCGGAGGCAATCGCGAGAAGGTCGGAAACTGATTTTAATTTTAGTTCACTCAGATTCATAATTTATGATCGTTAGCAGGCACGCAGAGAGGTGCTGTGTTGGCGGGAAGAGGGGATCGGGTCTGGTGCTGAACCGCATTGAGCGGCATGGAACGGTATTGGAATAGCATTGTGGCCGTTAAAATCGTGGATTGCAACACAGAGGTAGCAATGGCAGCACTAATGACAGCACTGATGACGAAAAATAGCGGCTGAAATAAAAGGAGGAACCGGAAAAACGGGCTCTTTCAAGCCCGTTTAATTATTTGGGTGAGATATTACTATCCAAGAAGGCAATCAACTGTGATTTTGACAGCGCGCCGACCTTCGTCGCCTCAACACTGCCACCTTTAAACAGCATCAGCGTCGGGATACCACGAATACCAAACTTGGGCGGCGTATCACTGTTCTCATCGATGTTGAGCTTACAGATCTTCAGGCGACCCGCGTAGTCATTGGCCACCTCTTCGAGGATGGGACCGATCATCTTACAGGGCCCACACCATTCGGCCCAATAATCGACGAGTACGGGGCCTTCGGCCTTAAGCACATCTTCTTCAAAACTGGCGTCTGTTACATTAGTGATATTATCGCTCATAAATCCTCCGTAGAACCAACCGCAAATAATAGCCTGATGCGCGGTTAGATGAAAGCCTACACTGGATCGTCAAAACAGCGCTTACAGCGGATGTTTGGCCACAGTGTTACATTGAAAAGGCATTATGGGGCCTGACGTATAGGTTTCAACCCAAGGACGCGATTCTAGGCCAGCCTCCCAGCATCAATGCAGCTGGTCCGACCCTGAATCGATAACGCCATGCCGCATCTGCTCAACTTCAATCGAGTCGATCTGATAACGGCTGTTACAAAACTGGCAATCCATCTCTATCGATCCCCGCTCGTCCAGCATCTCATCCAGCTCCGTATCGGCCAGGGTCCGTAGTGCCTTGAGGCAGCGATCTTTAGAGCAATGACACTTGAAGACCAGCTCGCTAGGCTCATACAGCCTGACCTCCTCCTCATGAAACAACCGGAACAACAGGGTTTCATTATCGAGTTCCAGCAACTCCTGGTCGCTCAGTGTCGCGCCCAGGTGCGAGATACGGTTCCAGTTCTCTGCAAAACTGTGCTCCTGCTCATTGGACGGTAACGCCTGCAGCAACATCCCGGCCGCGCGCTGGCCATCGGCACAGAGCATGATCCGCGTAGCTAGCTGTTCAGAATGAGCGAAGTACTGCTCTAAACAGCGGGCCAGATCGGGCTGATCCAGAGGCACGATACCCTGGTATCGCTTGCCCTGATCCGGTTCAATCGTGATGATCAACTGCCCCTGACCGAACAGCGCCAGCAGGGTATCACCCTCAATCACGTCATCAATCACGCCATCGATACGAGCGATACCCCGCAGATGGTTTTGGTGGGTACATTCACTCATCAACATCGACAGAGGCCCATCACCGCGTACCTGCAGACTCAGCCGACCCTCAAACTTAAGCGTGGCGCTCAGCAGCGCAACTGCCGCCAGCATCTCGCCCAACAGACGCCGCACAGGGACCGGGTAATCATGCCGATCGAGCGTCTGCTGATAACTCTTATCCAGACCGACCAGGACGCCACGCACATCGGCATCATCAAAAATAAAACGCTGCAACTGATCTGTACTACTCATAACTCGATATAACTCAACGGTGGAAGATAGAAAACTCTAGGGCAACAGGCGGCACTGGGGGTACCTTGCCCATCAGCGGTCATTCATGCTGGCGCTGGATAAAGCTGTGAATCTGCCGCCGGTCTTTCTTGGTCGGCCGCTGGCTATCGGCAGGCTGCCCGGCACGCCCCATTTTTCGTTGTTCGGCAGCCTCTGCGCGCAGAGCCAGACTCGCATCGGTTTCAGCATATAGCAGCAGCGCTTCGGGGGCGCCACGGCGCTGATCTGACAACGACAGCACCTCGACCGTTTTCTCATCCGACCCCTGCCGAATCTGCAGCAACGTGCCGATCTCCAGGATCTTACTGACCTTAGCCTTGACCCCGTTACACTGAACCTTGCCGCCCTCTATCGCCTGCTTGGCGAGGGCGCGCGTCTTGAAGAAACGAGCGGCCCACAGCCACTTATCGAGACGAACTCTGGGTGACGGATTACTTGGCATCATGTAGGTTTAATCTCATCAAAATCAGAGGATATAGCATTGAACTCATCACTGGACTGATGCAGCCACTGCCGGCTGTCCGCCTGAATTGTCGGTTTAATCTCATCAAAATGATGTATTGCATTAAACTCATCGATGGTTCGTAGCGGCTGCTGGCTATCAGGCTGAAGGATCGATAACAGCTGAGCAATGCCATAATCACGTGCCGAACGCAGCACCGCAAGACTATCGTCTATCAGCAGAGTACGGGCCGGATCAAAGGGTTCCTGCTGCTGCAGCAACGTCCAAAACGCCACCTCTTCCTTGGGCAGGCCAAAATCATGGGTGCTGAGAATACGATTTACGTAACGATCCAACCCTGTATGCTGTAACTTTAATTGCAGACTTTTTTGGTGTGCATTAGTGACGATCACTACTCGCAACCCCTGTTGCTGCAAGGCCTGCAAAAAGTCTGGCACGTGCGGCCGAAAGCCCACTTTATGTACAATCTCTGCCTTTAAGGCGGCGATATCGACGCCCAGCTGCTCGGACCAATAATCGACGCAGTACCAATTGAGCGTGCCCTGCTCACGCATGATACGCTCGATCAAGCGCTTCTTAGCAAGCCGCGGCTCCAGACCATGCGCCTGCGCATAGCGGGCCGGCAGATGCTCGAGCCAGAAGTAGGTATCAAAATGCAGATCCAGCAGGGTGCCGTCCATATCCAACAGCACCGTATCCAGGGTATTCCAGTCCAACATAAACACTCTCATCGCAGCGAACAGATAACAAGGGACGCAGCTCAAGCATGCCACCACCAGCGCAACAAGGGAACCTATGAACAGTACGTCTTTACTGCAGCAATTGATGATAATCACTCGCGAAGCGGGTGATGTGATCCTCGACATCTACAACCGCGCCGAGCCGCTACATATAGAACAAAAATCCGATAATAGCCCGGTCACCGAGGCGGATCTGGCTGCGCACCAATTAATCTGTACCAGTTTGGCACGATTAACGCCCGAGATCCCAATACTCTCTGAAGAGTCTCCCGCTTATCAGATCCAGGATCGACAGCAGTGGCCGCGCTACTGGCTGATAGACCCTCTCGATGGCACTAAGGAGTTTATCAAACGCAACGGCGAATTTACCGTCAACATCGCCCTGATCGAAAACCACCGACCGATCCTGGGCGTCGTGCATGCGCCCGCGATTCAAACCACCTACGCTGGCTGTGTTCGCACCCAGAGCGCCTTCAAGCGCCAGGGCAAACAGCGTACTACTGCGCTAAAGACCCGAATATTGACCCCTTTTAGACCCCTCGCGCTCGTCGTCAGCCGCAGTCATTCCGATCCACGGATCGATGCCTATATACAACAGATCAGAGCGCTGATGCCCGTCTCGGTCACCCCCCTGGGAAGCTCGCTAAAACTCTGCCTGATCGCCGAAGGCATGGCCGACCTGCACCTGCGCTTAGGCCCAACCAGCGAGTGGGATACGGCAGCGGCCCAGGCCGTACTCGAAGCGGCAGGGGGCCTGGTGTGTGATCTGAGCGGCAACCCCCTGGAGTACAACCGTAAACAGAGCCTGATCAACCCTGACTTTATGGCGGCAGGAGACCTGAACGCCGGCTGGCATCGCTGCCTGACCAACCCTTAATTAGGACTACGGCCGACTACTGACAGGTAAGTCCGGCCTGGCGTACGGTCTGCTCGACACGCTGTTGAAAGCTCGCACCCGCCACCCGGTTTTCCATTACCGCGCTGATCTCATCCTCACCCAAGCGATCATGGATATAATCGGTAAAACAACGGCAGCGCTCCTCGGAAGCACCGGCCCCCGCGATGCAACCCTGATAAAACGGCTCCCAGGTTTTGGCTGGGGAGAAAAAGTTCTGGGTCACAATGAATCCCAGCAGCGCTGCCGCAGCCAGATAGAGCAATATTTTAGGCATAATGTTCATTATTCCTTAGGGTTTATGTTGTTGTTAGAATTGTTCTATTCTATGCAGTATGGGTGGTGATTTGGAAGCCACTTTAGTCGACTCCTAATCCTATGTCCCACTACAAGGGTATGGAATATATCACTCAGGCTGTTATTATCAGCGCCACCTGGCTCAATTTGGCATTAGTAAATACTGAATCGAGCAATCCACTTTCAATTTTTACCGAGATAGGAATACTCAAATGAGCTTCGAACTGCCCCCACTTCCCTATGCCAAAGATGCCCTGCAGCCACATATTTCTGCAGAGACGCTCGAGTATCACTATGGCAAACATCACAACACCTATGTGGTAAAGCTTAACGGTCTGCTTCCCGGATCTGACTTCGAAAACAAAACCTTAGAGCAGATTATCACCACTGCCCCTGCCGGCGGCGTATTCAACAATGCGGCCCAGATCTGGAACCACAGCTTCTACTGGAACAGCCTCAGCCCTACAGGCGGCGGCGAACCTACTGGCGCTGTCGCTGAGGCGATCAACGCCGCTTTCGGTTCTTTTGCAGAATTCAAGGCCAAGTTTACCGACAGCGCTATCAACAACTTCGGTTCTAGCTGGACCTGGCTGGTCAAGAATGCAGACGGCTCTCTGGCGATCGTCAACACCAGCAATGCCGGCTGCCCACTGACTTCAGGTCAGACGCCTCTGCTGACCGTTGACCTCTGGGAGCATGCTTATTACATCGACTTCCGCAACGTGCGCCCCGATTACATGAATGCCTTCTGGGCGCTGGTAAACTGGGAATTCGTTGCTAAAAATCTAGGTTAACCCCACCTAAGATTTTGCGCACACACAAAGCCCCGTCAATGCTTGCATTGACGGGGCTTTTTTATGGCTATGTACTAGTTAAGTGTTGCAGAGGTTAATTCTAATTATTGTCTTTGTAATCAAGCGAGGTTCCGCCTCCCGGCGGCTTCATTTCTTTGTACACGACAAAGAAACCGAAGCAAAGAAAGCGTG
>JBLHND010000022.1:0-31966 GCA_047622605.1 Motiliproteus sp.
GTTTTCGAACTATTTTGAGGCTAATAGTGGTTCTATTAAACGAAAAATAGAGTGAAAAATGGCCAAAGTCGGCTTTTCCGCAGTAGATCAGTGTTAAGTTCGACAGGCTGCCTAGCTAACCACTAGCAGCAGTCAAAGGTTTGAATCTAAAGCCTTCGCAAGTTATCTTGCGGAGGCTTTTTATTATTCAGACTCCGGCTTTTTGTTATTCAAGAGGGGGCTCCCTCATCAGACAGAACCTATTTATATGACAGCCAACATCACACCTGACGCGATCAAACCTTTCCTGGCACTGGTCTCCAAGCTTCTCGTAGGCGAAAAGCCCTGCCCGGTTCGTTTTATGTACAAGACCGTACCTGCCGATCTCCGTGATACGGGATGGCGCCTGTACAGCGGTTATGAAGACTCCGAATTTCTGAATGATAAAAAGAATATGCAGCCCTATCCCCTGGAGACCCTGTGCACGGTGAACGACTCCCTTCGAGAACTGCTGAGCAGCAAGCCGGGGAGCGTATGGGAAAGAGTCCCCGGTGGCACCTGGACCCAGGTCTATGACTTCGAGATTCCGGAGGAGAAGGACGTTGAAACCATTACGGTGCAGAGTGCCGATGAACTCCCGCGCTAACCGACTCTACAGCAGACGCCTGCTAACCGTATGACAACCCTACAGGCGCGCTACGATGCGCTCACCCTCAGACCAGACTTCGCCGCGGATCCCGCCCAGCAACAGGCCATCGAGGCCTTAGAGGCGCTGAGCGAGCGAATCTGCACGCCCGTTCGGCGTTTCCAGAAACAACAACCAGCACGTGGGCTCTGGCTCTGGGGTCCCGTAGGGCGAGGAAAAACCCTGCTGATGGACCTGTTCTTCGAGTCCTTGCCAGAAGCTAACAAACAGCGTCTACACTTTCATCATTTTATGAGCCGCATTCACCAGGATCTCAATCGGCTTGCCGGCCACAAAGATCCTCTGGCGTTGGTCGCCAGCCAGTTGGCCGGTCGCATTCGAGTGCTCTGCTTCGATGAATTCTTTGTCAGTGATATCGCCGATGCCATGCTGCTCGGGCGGTTATTTGAAAACCTCTTTGACCAGGGCGTGTTTTTAATCGCGACCTCCAACCAGCACCCCGATCAACTCTATAACGAGGGCCTGCAACGGCAGCGCTTTCTGCCCGCCATTGATGCGATTAAACGTCATTGTCAGACGCTGCAGATAGATGGAGACAAAGATCACCGGCGGCGACAACTTCAGCAGGCCGATCTGTTTCTGGCTTCCGCCGATCCCAGCACCGACCTGCGCCTGCAGCAACATTTTACCGCATTAAACGGCACGGACTCAGCCGGTACGGCCCCCTCCAGCACGGACCCCTTCAATCAGCCCGCAGAACTGCAGATCCTCGGCAGAGGCATTCCTTGTAAAGCCTGGAGCCAACGGAGCGCCTGGTTCAGCTTTGACGCCCTGTGCGAGGGTCCTCGTAGCCAACTGGACTATATAGCGCTGGCCGAACGCTTTAGCCATCTGATCCTGAGCGGAATACCCTCCCTGTGCGGCGACGGCGAACTGCTGTGGGTCGTACAGGGCACTGAGGACCGGCTGGCATCCGCGACCAATCAACGACGCTTTCTTGGCAGCAATGATGACCGAACCCGCCGCTTTATCAGTCTGATAGACGAGCTCTATGACCGCTCCGTAGTGCTGATCGCATCCGCCGAGGTGGGTATCGACCAGCTGTACCCGAGCGGGCCGCTGGAATTTGCATTTGCACGCACCCGCAGCCGCCTATGGGAGATGCAGAGCCTGCAGTATCTGCAACGGCACTCCCCCCAGAAAACTGACAGACAATAGTCTTCGATCCCGGCGTTCTGAATGCGTTCCGGCTTATATTGTCATATTTAATGCGACCTTAGGCCCAATCTCAGCTTTTATATTTCTGCGCTTGCATAAAAATTGCTAAGATACGCATTCCCTAGACGGATGGCTCAAAGAATCGTTTTTTGACGACGACGCTAGGATATCAGCCTCCTCTTTCTCAATAATAACAGGTGTAGAAACACAGGATGACTACGACTTTAACTCAGGCTTTTGTGCGTAATTTCCTCGGAAATTCGCCTATGTGGTACAAGCAGGCCATTCTGGCCTTTTTAGTACTTAACCCTATCCTTTTGTATGTCGCAGGCCCAGTGGTTAGCGGCTGGATTCTGATCTTTGAATTTATTTTCACTCTGGCGATGGCGCTTAAATGTTATCCCTTGCTACCGGGTGGATTACTAGCGATAGAAGCGCTGGCGATCGGCCTGACCAGCCCCGATCAGCTGTACCATGAAGTCTCCCAGAATTTGCCGGTTATCCTGCTGCTGATGTTTATGGTTGCCGGCATCTACTTTATGAAGAGCATGCTGCTGTATGTCTTCACCAAGCTGCTGCTGAACGTCCGCAATAAGATTCTCATCTCGCTACTGTTCTCTTTTATGGGTGCCTTTCTGTCGGCGTTTCTCGATGCCCTGACCGTGACCGCCGTACTGATCAGCGCTGGCGTTGGGTTTTACTCGGTGTATCACCGAGTTGCCTCGGGTAGGGGCAGCGCTATTGATTACGACCACAGCAACGACAAGGAACTCTCAGCGGATACCCATACCGAACTCGAGCAGTTCCGCGCCTTCCTGCGTAGCCTACTGATGCACGGCGCCGTGGGGACCGCTCTAGGGGGGGTTTGCACCATCGTGGGCGAGCCACAGAACCTGCTGATCGGTGAGAAAATGGGCTGGGATTTCATCGAGTTCTTCGTCATGATGGCCCCCGTTTCGATGCCGGTGCTGTTCTTCGGCCTGCTAACCGTGATCTTGACCGAGCGCTACAAGCTATTCGGCTACGGTGCTCTGATCCCTGATAACGTCTTTAACATCCTGCAGGAGTTCGATGTAGCCCAGGATGCCAAGCGTACCCCGCGCGACAAGCTCGCGCTGTACGTGCAGTTCGCAGTGGCCCTGTTTCTGATCCTGGCACTGGCCTTCCACCTGGCAGAAGTTGGCCTGATCGGACTCTGCGTTATCGTGCTGATCACCAGCTTCAACGGCATCACCGAAGAGCACCAGATCGGCAAGGCGTTCGAAGAGTCGCTGCCCTTTACCGCGCTGTTGGTGGTGTTCTTTGCCATCGTGTCGGTGATTCACGATCAACATCTGTTCCAGCCGATCATCGAATCGGTTCTGGCGATGGACCTGGCCGTACAGCCGGCGATGTTTTTTATCGCTAATGGCGTACTCTCGGCAATCAGTGACAACGTGTTCGTAGCGACCGTCTACATCAACGAAGTAACGGCTCAGTACGACGCGGGCAAGATCAGCCGCGCGCACTTCGAGTCGTTGGCGATCGCCATCAACACCGGCACCAACCTGCCCAGTGTCGCCACTCCGAATGGTCAGGCCGCCTTCCTGTTCCTGCTGACCTCGGCCGTCGCTCCGTTGATCCGGCTGTCGTACATGAAGATGGTAATCATGGCTCTGCCTTACACTATCGTCCTGAGCCTGGTCGGTCTGGCCTCTGTGATGCTGTTTATCTAAATTCAGCTAAACTCCACCCCCCCCAAAAAGCGAGCTACGGCTCGCTTTTTTGGCGATGTACCAATCTGTTGTTGCGAGCAGCTACCGAGGCGCTAGCCAAAAGATCGCCTCCAGGCAATTCCTTCTAAACCGATGAAATTCAGACTGCAAAAAGGCCCTTGAGGTCGAGCCATTGGCCGTTGTCAGTTCCCGACAACAACGGCATCCCTGCAGGCCATGGCCAGGAGCAGCAGCCTTTGCTTCGGTTTCTTTGTCGCACACAAAGCAATGAAGCCGCCGGAAGGCTGAACCTATGCTTGATTATAAAGCAGCAAGGCAGAATTAAAGCCTTAATGAGCCGCCGCACTCTAGTTTTAGCCAGCGTAATGATCGCAGCAGCAAAACGAGTCGGAGTAGATTTTACTGATCACAACATGAACGGGGACAGCGCGTAATAAAAGCCTCACCGATAAATTAGTTTTGGAAAACCAGATCAGTAGCTGCGCATTATCCAATCACGAGGGACTATCCAATTATTCAATTTAGTTACGAAAACAGATGGGTTAAAAGCTTCGCTTGTAAACTCCATATTTATTATCTGCTCTGGGAGTAGAGAAATATTGTGATTCTTCTTGTCAGCTTCGTAATCCCAAAAATGATAGCGGTCAGCCTTATTGTATGCTCGTCTGCTTGGACCATAATCCAAAGGGGCGCACAATCTGGTCAGATTTCGACTCTTTTCTTTTGAGAAGAAAGTCAGGGCGACCTTGGTTTGATTATGTATTGAATTTATAAAAGCCTGCTCATACATATACCTACTCCTTGGTTGTTGAGAAACTTAATAATTAAGGGTTATTCCGATGACGCCGTCATCGGAATAACCCTCTGTTGAACTGAACCGGACTGTAGGGGGATTTACGTCATCAGCCTCCCATGGCCTCAATAGCAAATATCAGTTGACTCATTTCATTGAGCTAAATGTTGTTTTTACCCCTCTCGTGGCCATTTAGCAACAGCAGCCCACGAGGTGCCCTCGACGGATCCTAGGCTGGAATGGCATCCCAGCCTACCTAGCGCAGCACCCCTGTCGCCACCGGCTTATGCCGCGGCAATCCCAGCGATAGCAGTGCAGCCAACAGCACGAGGCCCGTGGAGACCCAGAGACAACTAGCCAGACCATGCTCCTGGAACAGCCAGCCAGACAACAGCGTACCCAGCAACCGCCCCAGCGCATTGGCCATATAGTAAAAACCCACGTCCAGAGAGACGGCCTCTTCGCGGGCATAGCTGACGATCAGATAGCTGTGCAGTGAGGAGTTGATCGCGAACAGGATGCCGAACAACGCTAATCCCGCGACGATCAGCCAGCCAACCTCCAGGTGTCGATCTAACTGCCACGCCAGCAACGCTGGCAGCAACGCCAGCAAGGCAGCCCAGAACACGGCGCTACGTCCATCAGGAACGCGTCCTGAGCGTTTACCTGTGATCCAGGGGGCCACGACCTGTACGCCGCCATAACCGATGATCCAGAGCGCCAGAAAGCTGCCTACCTGTTGATGCGACCAACCCAGCTGCGCGCTCAAAAACACCGGGACGGCGATCACAAACCAGACATCGCGAGCGCCGAACAGGAACAGCCGCGCCGCCGAGAGCACATTGACGGCCCGGCTGGTCGAAAAAATATCTCGAAATTTGACCTTCTGCTCGGTCCGCCCCAGACCCGGCCGCAGGTATCTCCAGCTGATCAGCAGCATCATCAGTAATGCCGCAGCCATCAGCAGCACCGCAACGCGGAAGCCCATCCCGGTCAAGAGCGCACCACCGAGAAAAAAACCGACCCCTTTGAGGGTGTTTTTAGAGCCGGTCAACAGCGCGATCCAGCGATACAGCCCCGCTTGCTGCTGACTGCCGACCAGCTGTTTGACACTGCTCTTGGCACTCATCTTATTGAGGTCTTTGGCAATGCCGGACAATGCCTGAGCGGCCATCACATAAGGGACGCTGAGCCAGCCTTCAGGGACGCTCAGCATCAGTAACGCCGCGACTTGGAGAGCCAAACCCATATTCATGGTCCGATTCAGGCCAATACGGCTACCGAGCCAGCCACCCAGCAGATTGGTCACCACACCGAAAAGCTCATAGAACACGAACAGCAAGGCGATCGCCAGCGGGGCATAACCCAGCTGGTAAAAATACAGCACCACCAGCATCCGCAAGGCACCGTCGGTCAGGGTAAAACCCCAATAATTAGCGGTGACCAACAGATACTGGCGCTGGGCCTGCCCTGGATTCAACATAAAACCGCTCTCAGCTACATTAATTAGCGGTGACCAACAGATACTGGCGCTGGGCCTGACCTGGATTCAACATAAAACCGCTCTCAGCTACATTAATTAGCGGTGACTAACAGATACTGGCGCGGGGCCGGTCCTGGATTCAACATAAAACCGCTCTCAGCTACATTAGCGATGACTAACAGATACTGGCGCTGCGCCTGACCTGGACTCGACATTAAACCGTTCTCAGATACAGACCTGACTACAGACCTGACTACAGACCTAGGGCCGCCATTTTCAGGGCCAGGTCAACACAACGATGGGCATAGCCCATCTCATTATCGTACCAGGCGTAGACTTTTACCGAAGTGCCATTAATCACCAGCGTAGAAAGCGCATCGATGATGCTGGAACGCGGATCACTGCGGTAATCGATCGATACCAGGGGCCGCTCTTCATAACCCAGGAACCCCTTCAGTTGACCTTCGGCAGCCGCTTTAAAGAGCTGATTGACCTCGGCCACCGTGGTCTCACGCTGCAACTCGAACTGACAGTCGGTGATCGAGGCATTGGCCAGCGGCACTCGGATCGCATGACCATTGAGACGCCCTTCCAGCTCCGGGTAAATAGCGATGATCGCAGAAGCCGAGCCGGTGGTGGTCGGAATCAGTGACAGGCTGCTGGCCCGTGCCCGACGCAGATCTTTATGCGGCGCATCCAGAATGACCTGAGTATTAGTGACATCGTGAATGGTCGTAAAGCCACCATGATGAATACCGATGCTCTCATGCAGCACCTTAATGACTGGCGCCAGGCAGTTGGTGGTACAGGACGCGGCCGTCACGATCTGGTGGATCGCGGGGTCGTATAGATGGTCATTAACACCCATTACCACATTCAAGACCCCCGGTTCCTTGACCGGCGCACTCACCAGCACCCGTTTCACCCCCTGATCCAGATATTTCTGCAGCTGTACGCTCTGTTTATGTACACCGCTGGCCTCGATGACCAGATCACAGCCTGACCAATCCCCCTCATCTATCGTCGCATGCCGAGTATAAGCCACCGACTGACCGGCAACCCGCAGCCCATCCTGATCAGACCCCAGGCCTATATCCCAGCGACCGTGGACCGAATCAAACTCCAGCAGATGCGCCATCGTTGCGGCATCACCCCCCGGATCATTCACCCTGACGATCTCTAATTCAGACTGATTCCAGCCGGCACGAAACACCAGCCGTCCCATACGTCCAAAGCCGTTAATACCTACCTTGATCGCCATCGTGCGTTTCCCTTTCTTAATCGAAGTTCTTAATCGAAGTTCTTAATCTGAGCTCAGAACCGGCTTGTCAGTCTTGTTTAGCGGAGGCGGGCTATAAGGATGGCGGGTTATTCGCACTGACAATATCACAATCTTGAGTACCGATATTTCTAAAGCGGTGCGGTAAATTACTGTCGAAGAAATAACCATCTCCCGGCTTTAATAACCAGGTATCACCGGCAACCGTCAGCTCGATCTCGCCTCTCACCACTACGCCCCCCTCCTGGCCCTCGTGAATCAACATATCCTCCCCCGTATCTGAGCCGCCTGGGTAGGTCTCACTGAGTAGCGACAGGGTCCTGTTAGGGTGATTATGGCCCACGAGCCTGAGGCTGATATCGCCATGACCTAAGTTAGGCAGCTCTGAGGCAGGATAAAACACCTGCTTTTTTTCAGGAACGTCGAGGGAAAAGAACTCCTGCAACTGCATGGGAAGACCATCGAGCACTTTTTTCAAGGACCCCACAGAGGGGCTAACCCGATTCTGTTCGATCAGAGAGATGGTGCTATTGGTCACCCCCGCTCGCTTGGCCAGTTCGCGCTGAGACAGCTTTTTTTGCAGCCTGGCATCTTTGAGTCGAGCCCCTACATCTATGCTCATCGGTTTTTCCTTGCCACTGGCTGTTAGCCATTAGAGAGTCATTGACGGTCTAGCGTTCAAAAAATCTGACCCCTGATAATACGCTATCCATGATTATACACTCCCGGTTGACGTCAGAAACCCCGATCAACGCTTCAGCGGCTCGACCAGCGACTCCAGGCCATTCACTTTTATTTCATGCAACAAGCGCATCTGCTCACCCAGAGCCCCACTGGGAAAACCCTGCTGCGAGAACCAGACGACATAAGGTTCTGGCAGATCAATTAACAACCGACCCTTGTATTTCCCAAAGGGCATTTTATTACGCGCAAGCGCGAGCAACGAAGAAGGATCCGAACTCATCTCTAATAACCCACTTGGCCTTCTTTACCAACAAAAGAACCAACAAAAGAACCCACAAAAGCACCCAAAAAAGCACCACGACTCGCCTCACCCACACAGCGCCTGTTTTTTTCACCAAACCGCAGAGCCTGCTATCCCAGAGGACAGCTGGGAGGCTGGGAGGCTGGGAGGCTGATCGAGAATAGCCACCTCTATAAATTATTTCAACATTGTTAATAATAGTGGTATTTTTAAACGAATTACCTACCCGAAGGGAACAGTATGGGGTAACTAATCCAGAGTCCCCATAGAAGATCACTCAGAGAAGACCTCATGGATAAGCTAACCAGCATGTTGGTATTTTGCCGGGTGGCGACCAGCGGCAATTTTTCTAAAGCCGCCAGAGAGCTGCGTATTTCACCGGCAATGGTGACCAAGCACATCGCCTCGCTGGAAGGCCTGCTGGGCATCCGCCTGCTCAACCGCACCACGCGTAAAGTCAGCATGACCGAGGCGGGTGAGAGCTACCTGCGCCTGTGTCAAAACCTGCTCAGTGAAATTGAAGAGGGCGAGTCTGCACTGAGCGAATTAAGCCATCACCCCAGCGGTACCCTAAAATTGACGGCACCGATCGATTTCGGCGTGCTGCGGCTGGCACCGGCAATCGCCGGCTATCTTCAGCGCTATCCCGATGTCAGCATCGATATCAATTACCAGGACCTCAAGATCAATCTGGTCGAGGATGGCTTCGACATCGCTATCCGCATCGGCGCCCTGTCCGACTCCAGCCTGGTCGCCGTACCGCTGATGAAACAGCGACTGATCTGCTGTGCCTCGCCCGCGTATCTTCAACAACAGGGCCTGCCCAAGCATCCAACCGAACTACGCCAACACAACTGCCTCACCTATAGTCACTCAGCCACCAACAATGACTGGCATTTTAGCAAGGCGGGCGAGTCCTATGCCATCAAAGCGAGCGGACGCCTCAATGCCAACAACGGCCATGCGATGGCAGCCGTCGCCGCCCAGGGAGGCGGTATCATCTTAAAACCGCAATTTATAGTGCAGGACTTGATTGCCCGCGGAGAACTGGTCGCGATTCTCGAAGATTACCAATTACCGCCAACGGATGTCTATGCCGTGTACCCGCACCGACGTTTTCTCCCTGCCAAGATGCGCTCTTTTATCGATTATCTTAAGGCTCACTTTCAGGAGTAGCCGCTCACCTGCCGCCCGGAATAACACCGCATAGCGTAAATCAGGGGACAGTGTAGCCCAGGCAGTCGCGCAAGCGACTCCCTCCATCAGAGGTTTACCAGTGCAGCCATAGCAATCCAGTCGCGGCTAGCGACAGGGCACCGCTGAACATAAAGCTTTTAGACAGGCCAAACAGGCGCTCGATAATGATGACATGGACGATCGGAAAGGTGATGACTAGACAGAGTACCGGGATCCACCAGACGATATGCGTAAAGCCGAACCAGAGCGCGGCGATCAAGATCAAGCCAAACAGATTACCCAACAACACCACTTTACGTAATCCCACGTCACCCTGGACCCAGCCTGGGCGTTCAGCGGCGGGCAGCTTCATTAATTTACTGGCCGTAATCGCGGCGCTCATCGGAAACAGGCCACTAAGCAGAAAGATGATAATAGGATCCAACGGGACTCTCCTGAGACAAGGTTATCCTGCGCATTGTACGGCATTATGGGCCCTTGCCCCAGCATCGCTACTCAGGGTCGGATAGATAACGTCTTCCGCGGTTCCTCCTCTTGCTGCTAATTGATAGTATCCCATCTCGAAAAGACACCGCTGCGACTTCCGACCAGATGTACCTGTCAATGCGCGGCGGCACTTCCTATAACACTCTTTGCTGGGGACTGGAAACGATGAAAGATCTCAACATCAAACTGCTTGATCAATACTCAGGCCAACTTATCGAATACGCCACCCTGTATGGCAGCAAGATACTCCTGGCCCTACTTACCCTAGTGATTGGTCTGTGGGTTATCCGCTATCTGGTCCGGGGGTTTAGCCGAGCGCTGGCGACCGCCGCGATTGAAGCGACGCTGGCGATTTTCCTGGCCAAACTGGCTGGCACCGCACTCAAGATCCTGCTGCTGATCAGCGTGGCATCGATGATTGGTATCGAAACAACCTCCTTTATTGCCCTCTTTGGTGCGGCAGGCTTAGCCGTCGGTTTAGCGCTACAGGGCAGCCTGTCGAACTTTGCTGGCGGGATTTTAATTCTGCTGTTTAAGCCTTACAAGATTGGCGACTATATCGAGGCACAGGGGCTGTCCGGCACCGTTAAAGAGATTCAGATCTTCAATACGGTCATGCACACCCCAGACCGTAAGACGGTTATTATCCCCAACGGCTCAATCAGTAACGGTAACATCATTAATTACTCGCTCAGCCCTATCCGCCGTGTTGATATGATATTTGGGATAGGTTATGGCGACGATCTTAAAAAAGCCAAAACCATCCTCGAGCAACTGGTGGCGGCCGATGAGCGCATCCTCAAAGACCCTGAGAGCCAGGTAGTGCTGGCGGCGCTGGCTGATAACTCGGTTAACTTTAGCGTTCGAGCCTTTGTTAACGCGGCGGATTACTGGGGGGTCTATTTCGACATGAATGAAAAGGTCAAACTGACCTTTGATGAGCAGGGAATATCAATTCCTTACCCGCAAAGAGATGTGCATCTGCACTATCCGCAAGGCATGAACGGCAGCAAGGACAGCATCTAGCCGAATCGATAAACCGCGCGCATCAAGCGTGCGGTTTTTGCTAACACTGTACGGCACAATCCCGCCCCTGGGCCTTGGCCTGATACAGGGCCGCATCCGCATGGCTCAAACTTTTTTCTACTGGAACCTCGGCATCCACCCGCCCGACCCCAATACTGACGCTAAACACAACCTCTCTCTGGTCGTCCAGGATCACCCTGGTCGAACGGCAGCTGGCGAGGATACGCTCTGCTAATAGCAGCGCATCTTCCTGGCGGGTCTCCGGCAGCACCAGTAAAAACTCTTCACCACCGAAGCGGGAAACATAATCGGAACTTCGCACCTTTTGCTGCAAGATCGTTGCAAAGCGCTCCAACACACGATCTCCACCCTGATGCCCATAGCGATCATTCACCTGCTTAAAATGATCCAGATCGATCATCAGCAGCGAAACCGGCCTTCCGGTGCGCGATGACTGCCGCTGAACGTAATTAAGCTGCTTCATCAGGGTACGGCGATTCAGCAACCCGGTCAGCGGATCGATGGCTGCCTCGTTAAACAGTCTTAATTGCATATGCAACTGGGATAACTGCGCCCAGACCGCCACTCCCATGATCAGCACCATCAACCACAGGTCTGCCAGACCTCTGACACTGAACAACGTGCCCCGATACAACTCGCCAAGAGACAGCACAATGATGGTAAATAGCGCCAGACTAACCCCCTCCTTCAGCGTCAACGGGAAGATACAGTGCATGGGGATGATCAAAAAGGGTAAGAAGGTATAACAGACCAAAAAATCACTCGGCGTGGCACCGATTAAGATGTATTGCATCAGCAGATACAATAGCGCCGGTAGAGCCATCAGAACGACCAGCCGACGCTGTGCCTGGTACAGCCGAAGACCTGCTTCGGGCGCCGCTGACAAGACCAACAACCTTATCGAGAACAACAGCCTTATCACCGCGATCAGCTGAAACTGATCCCATTCAAGCAGAAAGTAATCGACGGGGATCCACAGCGGAGTCAGGATAGCGAACAGCAATGCCAACAACCGCACCCGACTATTGATGTAATGCGCACGGACCGTACTGAAACCAAACCCATGAGCGCGCCGGGAAAACAGTTGCAGCAACAGCCCTCTCTTCGCCAAAGCCGCTAACGGGGGGAATTTTGTAAAAAGACAAGCCATTAGCAACCAACGTCCTGAAGGCACTCTTTCATTTTAACAACAGACTATGAATGAGCTAACTGTGACAGCGATGTGATACATTGATCTAGATGCACAGGGGTGATGATCCCCGCAAATAAAATCATCTTGTTACGAAGGTTAGAATCCTTACTACGAGCTACTACATAACCTTAAAAAAAATAAGAGTATAAACTCTTATTTCTCTTCGTCATATAAAATAGTCATAAATACTATAACCATCTGATTAAAATAGATAACATCAGGACTATTCGCACTTTTTCTCTAGCGCCACATAGCTGCCACTGAACTTAAAGCACCGCTGACCCCGCTCCAGCACCTCGACATTCACATCGATCCTGGCTTTGCCTCGCTCGCGTACACGCGCCACAAACGCGTCAAGCTGCGGCTGTTCTGGCAACTGCGCCTGCACTCGAAAGTCTTCGGTCACCGGCAGGAAGTACTCCAGCCGACTATCGCGGATCACCACAGCGTAGGCTTTCACCTCCTTCTCAAGCAGCAGCGTGATCGCCCCCCAACCACAGAGATTAGCGGCGGCACTCAGGGCTCCGGCAAAAGCGGTGCCTTTGTCGTTATGATTGGGCGCCAGTGACAGCTCGAACGCCAGATCCTTGCCGTCATAATCGATCCGTGTAAACCCCAGGTGACGCGTCAACGGGATCTGCTCATAAATCTTCTGCTCAAAAACCTCAATACGTGCTGAATCGGATGTAACCAAGACACTCTCCACTTTTCTATTAACCGCCCTCAGGCGCTCTCAGACTCCAGTCGCAGGCCAGCTCTGCACAAAATCGGCGGCATCTAGCAGGTTAACTTTTTTGAGCCGCTCGGGCTGTGATCCCAGATAGATAAAACCGATCAGCTGCTCGTTTTCGGTCAGCCCCAGGCCTTTCATAACGACGGGGCTATACGCCATATCACCGGTCCGCCATATCCCGCCCACTCCCTGAGCAAAGGCCGCTAACAGCAGGTTCTGAGCAGCGACTCCCGCAGAGAGTTGCTGCTCGATAACCGGTATCTTGGGATGGTCCTCAATGCAGCCGACCACGATAACGACCAGAGGGGCACGTAAAGGCATAGCGCGGAGCTTAGCGCGCTTGGCATCGATCATCGCCGGATCGGCCGCCAGACCTGCCTGCAGAAATAACTCGCCCAGTTGAATTCGACCATCCCCGGCCACGGACAAGAATCGCCAGGGGTGTAAGCCCGCATGATCGGGCGCCCGTAACGCGGCGTCGAACATCAGCGCCAGCTGTGCTGGTGTCGGCGGCTGATCTCCAAGTCGCGGAGATGAAACCCGCTGCTGCATCAGTTCCAGTGCATCCATTAAAAAGGTCCTTGGCGGTACTTAGTGATAAGCGCACAGGTATTTGCGTGCACGCTAGTGTCGGAATTTAATTGCGCATACGGGCACTACTGAATAGCCGTTCTCTATTGACGCGCTCTATTGACGCGCTCTATTGACGAACCAGCCTGATATTGTCGGGCGCGAAGGCTTCGGTGCTGCGGAAGGGATTGATATCCAAACCACCGCGACGCAGATAACGCGCATACACGCTGAGCTGCTCCGGCTGGCAACGGTCGAGAATATCGAGAAAGATCTGCTCCACGCACTGCTCATGAAAATCCCCCTGTTCACGATAAGAGACCAGATATTTTAGCAGCCCCTCTTTATCGATCGGAGCGCCACGATAATCGATCTGAATACTGGCCCAGTCGGGTTGCCCGGTTACCGGACAGTTAGACTTGAGCAGATGACTGTAGAGCTGCGCTTCAATCCGGTCTCCCTCTAGCCTGCGTAACAGCTGCGGGGCCGGCTGATAATGTGCTATCTCGACATCCAGCTGATCCAGGCATTCTCCTTTGAGCTGATCGATTCGAGCGGCAGCCTCCAGCGACTGAATCACCACGGTTACCGGCGCTCCAGCCACTCGGCTCAGGTCTTCGAGCAGATGCTGACGAACCTGATCCGCCGAGGCAAAGCGCGTGAGGTTAAACGAGTTCAGATACAGCTTGAAGGATTTCGATTCGATGATGTAGGGCGACTCGCACGAGACCCGAAACTCCGCCATCGCCACCTGGGGCAGCCCCTTGGGGTTTAACCAGGAGAGTTCGTAGGCATTCCAGAGATCGCAGCCCCGAAAAGGCGCCTTAGCATAGCCGCGCGCTTGCCAATTATTAGCCCGAGGGATCGCAAACAGCTGTTTGGGATCGTATTGGCAGACATAGCTGGTACTCTGCCCCAGCGGGGCGTTCTTCAGATGATCATTCATGGTTAACTTCTAATACCCTTACCTGTGCGCAGCAGATGAAGCGCATAGCTGTACAGTGCGGCAATAAAGAGCAGGATGATAGCAAACGCCAGCCTCAGATCGATATCACTGACCCCCAGGATGCCGTAACGGAAGGTGTTGACCATATACAGAATCGGGTTCAACTGCGACACCTGTTGCCAGAATTCCGGCAGCAACTGAATGGAATAAAACACCCCGCCCAGATAAGTCAGAGGGGTCAGCACGAACACCGGAATAAGCGAAATATCGTCAAAACTGTTGGCATAAATGGCGTTAATAAAGCCACCGAGCGCGAATGCGATCGCGGTCAGGAACACCACCGACACCATCACGGCCAGGTTGTGAATATGCAGATCGGTGAAGAACAGCGACAGGCAGGTGACGATCAAACCGACACCCAGGCCACGCGCCACCCCGCCCAGCACGAAGCCGATCAGGATGATCGATGGCGGCACGGGAGCGACCATCATCTCTTCAATATTACGTTGGAATTTAGCGCCGTAAAACGACGAGACGACGTTGCCATAGGAGTTGGTAATCACCGACATCATAATCAGCCCGGGCACGATAAACTCCATATAGCCAAAACCGCCCATCTCGCCGATCCGTGAACCGATCAGGTTGCCGAAGATAATAAAATACAGGGTCATGGTGATCGCCGGTGGCAGCAGCGTCTGCATCCAGATCCGCAAAAAACGCCGAATCTCTTTATGCACAATGGTGCGCAGGGCGATGTAATGATCATGGGTTCGCACGCGTTAACTCTCCAGATTTTTTTCGACCAGGCGCACAAACAGCTCCTCGAGTCGGTTGGTTTTATTGCGCATACTCGCCACTTCAATGCCCTGCTGCTGCAGCTGAGCAAAGACGCCGCTCAGACCCTGTTGCTGCTCGACCTCAACGATCAGGGTACGATCACCTTCCAGCTCCGCCAGATAGCCATCCAAAGGGGGGACGCTGGTCAATGGCCGCGCCAGATCCAGCATAAAGGTCTCAGAGGTCAGCTGGCGTAGCAGCTCGCGCTTGCTGGTGTTCGCCCTGATCTCGCCACGATCGATGATTGCGATATGGCGACATAGGCTTTCCGCCTCTTCCAGATAGTGCGTGGTAAGAATAATCGTGGTTCCGGCCGCATTGATCTTCTCCAGGAACGTCCACATCGAGCGGCGCAGTTCGATATCGACACCGGCGGTAGGCTCATCGAGGATCAGCAACTGAGGCTGATGAATCAGGGCCCGGGCGATCATCAGGCGTCGCTTCATCCCCCCTGAAAGCATCCGCGATACCGTATCGCGCTTGTCCCAAAGCCCCAGGGCTTTGAGGTAGTGATCGGCGCTGGCGCGCGCCTCCGCCTCGGGCATACCATAGTAGCCACCCTGAGTGATGAGGATATCACGCACCTTCTCAAACTGATTGAAGTTAAACTCCTGCGGGACCACCCCCATCAACTTCTTGGCCGCGACAGGGTCGGCATCGACATCATGGCCGAACACACTCACGCTTCCCGCACTCTTGTTAATCAGTGTAGAAACGATCCCTAGGCAGGTCGATTTCCCCGCCCCGTTAGGCCCCAACAAGGCGAAGAAGTCACCCTGCTGCACATCAAGATCGATGCCTTTAAGGGCTTGGAAGCCGTTCGCGTACGTTTTTTTCAATCCCCGAATGGAGAGCGCTTGGAGCATGAGTCCTTCCTGATAAAATGACAACGTAAAGGCTAACTGTCTGTCGGACCTAACACGGGTCTACTGCGAAAAAGCCGACTGCGGCGACGCATCGATAATAAGCGTACCAGTCGTGATCCTATCTGGTTCGATCACTGGCATACTAAGGTTCCTTCAATCACCTCAACTCTCCGAGACGATAAAGCCCTATGGATTCCAGCATTCGCAGCACCTTGCAAACCCTTCTAAGCCAGGTACAGCAGACCCTGAAAACGATCAACAGCGCTGAATCTGCAGAAAACATCAATAACCGCTTTGCTGTTATTGTCGAGATGATCGATAACGCCGAGGAGTATAACCACTTGGCGCAGGATGCGATATCCGACCTGATCACGCTACACCCTAATCTGAGTCACCTGGTACCGCGTCTGCTGCTGTGGCAACTCGGCGGTAGCTGCCTGCATTTTCTCGGTGACGAGGAGATGGATGAGTTTAGTACTGAGTCTGAGCTGCACTGACCGAGGGCCAGAAGGCGCGTTCCTGTGGGACCCTTTTGTGGGTAGAAAGCATTCCGACAATACCAGCATGGTGCCCGCTGTGGGTCGGACTTTAGCACAGATTGTCAGGCTGAAGCCTAACCCACAGAGGCGCACCCCGGGTCATCATCGAGACTGCCGCCTCAAATCCAGTGACTAAGACGCTGGGGCAGCGGACATAATGAAAGAGCAGAGAGCAGAGAGCAGAGAGCAGAGAGCAGAGAGCAGAGAGCAGAGAGCAGAGAGCAGAAAGCAGAAAGCAGAAAGCAGAAAGCAGAAAAAATAGCGTAGCGTAGCCGTTAGCGACCCATTTTAAAAAAGAGAGCTATCAGACAGCAAACGTAGAGGATATGGAGGTTTTCTAACTTGGAGCGGGAAACCGGATTCGAACCGGCGACCTCAACCTTGGCAAGGTTGCGCTCTACCAACTGAGCTATTCCCGCGATACCAGGTCGGTTTAACTACCGAGCCTGAAAAGATGGCGTCCCATAGGGGGTTCGAACCCCTGTTACTGCCGTGAAAGGGCAGTGTCCTAGACCACTAGACGAATGGGACTTATTAATACAAAAAACAATACAAAAAACAACATAAAACTTGGAGCGGGAAACCGGATTCGAACCGGCGACCTCAACCTTGGCAAGGTTGCGCTCTACCAACTGAGCTATTCCCGCACACCAGACCCTTAACTGATCTGTATTGGCGTCCCATAGGGGGTTCGAACCCCTGTTACCGCCGTGAAAGGGCGGTGTCCTAGACCACTAGACGAATGGGACGTCGTAAACCCTCTGTCATGTGCAACAAAGGAGGCGCGTATAATAGGGATTTACAAAAAAACCGTCAAGCGATGGTTGAACCTTTTTTATCATTATCTCGAAACTAATGATGGCAGCACCGATTGCAGGCCAAAAATATCGCCCTGTGCTGACGATGAACGGCCTGCCTATTGAGTGATTGATGGATTTAAACTATCAAGCTATTGTTGGCTTTTTTCCAGAAGGAGTCCCCATGAGCACCGGCTTGATTGTCACCTTAATAATGATCGGCATCCTGGTAATGGTGTGTGCCGCCATTATCGCCCAGTCCGTTGAAAACGCCCGTAAACAACGGCAGCTCCAGATAACCGTCCTTCAGCAGCGAACGCGTCACCTTAGCCGCGCGCTCAACGATATCCCCAACCCCTATATGACAGTCGCGCTGCGCGCGTTTATTATCGCCCTGCTGCGCAAGAGCTACTCTGCCATTCTGGCGCTTGACGCCAAAAAGAGCGCGGCTAAGACCCAGCTACAACAGCTTGAAGAATTGAGCAAACAGGTATTTACCAATGAGCTGGATTCGCTCAAACCACCCTTTGACGACCTGGCTACAGGCCAAGAGATCCGCAATCGCATCAAAAACCTGGTTAACATCATCGTAGAGATGAACAAAGACGGCGCACTAGACAAGCCCAGCGCCGTTAAATATGTAAACCAGGGTAAGGCCCTGTTTGAACTGATCAGCGTCGATATCATCCTGATTGGTGTACATGAGGCGGAAAAAAATGATACGAACCTCAAGGTTGCACTCGCCAGCTACAGCAACTGCCTTAGACAACTTCTGAAGATCAATACTCAGTCAGAGTTCCCGCGGCGCATAAGCCACCTTCAAGCAAAAGTGCAGCAGCTTGAGGGACGGATCAAGATCCAAAGAGAACAGGCCGCAGCACTCGTCGCAGCAGAGCAGCGCGAGGAGCATGACTTCGATCCGGACAAGGACTGGAAGATGAAACACGATTACGAATAGCCCATGACCGCAGGCTCGAGCGAGCGTCCCTACCGCTAATTATTCGGTTCAAAATGCCCACAACAAGCAGCGCCTCGCTGCGTGCTGATCAGATCAGGACGGCCTCACACCCGCACCACTCCATGCCGTCGGCGACCTCCCTGTCCAGCGTTTAAAGGCGCGACAAAACGCTGCCACCTCCGAAAAGCCCATCCGTTCACTGACATCCGCAATACTCAGATGCTCCGTCGTCAGCAGCTTGATCGCATATTCAAGCCGCAATGCGGTCTTTATCTGCCGAACAGAGCTACCCTCCTGTTTTAATTTTCTAGCGATGGTACGCGGCGTCAGATGTAACTCACGGCCAAGCGCTTCCAAACTGAGCATCTGGGTGTTGTCATGCTGCGCCAGTAACGCACGTATTTTTACCTGGAGGCGATCATCCTGGCTATGACGATGCAGAATATACGCGGGGGATTGCTGCAAAAACTCCGTCAGCTCGACCTCAGTTCGCACCAGAGGTAAGGACAGATACCTCGAATGCAGATAAAACCCACACTCTGGCCGTTCAAAAACAAGCTTTCCGGGATACATCGCCCGATACTCGTTAACGTGCCTAGGCGCAGGATAATTAAACTGGGTTATCGCGATGGGAAGCTGCTGGTCCACCAACCAACTACTGAAACGCTGCCACATCAGCAGCAAAAACTCCTGCAACAGATGATCAGGATCGTCGTGCCCGACCTCTAGCTGCAACCGAAAAAACACCAGACCCTCCTCTTCGAGATCAGCTGCCTCCATGCCGATAACGATATCCGGACAGATCGTGCTATAGAACCGGGCACTACGCCGCAGCATCGCTCCGAGCGTCTCAGAGGCGAGACTGTATTCTGCCATCAACGCAAAAACACCCTGCCTGCACCGATCCGCAGACAGCCCCATAAATTCATCCCGGGTCGCCCTCCATACGCTTTTTATCAGCCGAGTCAGCTGCTGTTCGGTGATGCGCTGCGCTGGCTGATTGAGCCACTCAGCGGGAATACCGGCACGACCAAGCAACGCTGCACCAGAGTGCCCCTGGCGTTCGGCACCCCGCAGGCAGGCCTGCAGGTAGTGGTTAGAGATAGGAGCTTTATTCATGACGCACTAGTCGATGCCTATTCGGTCAATTTTTTCGTCTTATTCGGCCCTTCCGATCTTAGTCTTCGAGCGCTTTAATCACGCGATAATCTATTTTTGCAGTCCGAGTAGCAACCGAGAGTTGAATATGCCAGAGCATAACGAAGATACCGAACTGTTCCAAACCATGATCAGCCGCGTACTGGAACAGGAGGTCGCGCCTCACTACGAAGCGTGGGAGGCAGCAGGGTCGATACCGAGATCGCTGTGGAACACCCTAGGTGCGGCCGGCATGCTGGGCATCGACATGCCCGAGCAGTACGGGGGTGCCGCAGCACGGATGGAGATCTGCCAACTGGCCGTCGAAGAGATCGCCCGCCGGGGTTTTGGCGGTCTCTGTGGCGGCTATAACATTCACGCCAATATCGTGATGCCCTATCTCCTGCATATCGGCACCGAGTCCCAGCGTCAGCAATGGTTGCCGAAGATGATCAGCGGTGAAGCCGTGGGGGCCATCGCGATGACAGAACCCGGTGCCGGCAGTGATCTGGCCGCGATTCGGACCACGGCCGTGCGCACCGACAACGGTTGGCTGATCAACGGCGCTAAGGTGTTTATCACCAACGGTCTGCAGGCAGATGTGGTGATCGTCTGTGCCAAGACCGACCCCAAAGCGGGTGCCAAGGGCGTGTCGCTGTTCCTGGTCGATGCCCGTCTGTCCGGATTTTCCCGCGGCAAGGGGATCAAGAAGATTGGTCAGCACAGCGGCGATACCGCGGAACTGTTCTTCGCTGAACTGCGGGTACCTGAGGATGCGCTGCTCGGCGAGGAGGGCAAAGGCTTTGCTTACCTGATGCAGGAGCTACCACGCGAGCGTCTGGGCGTCGCGGCTCAGGCGATCGGTGCGACCGAAGGCGCACTGGCATTGACACTGGATTATGTCAAAGAGCGCAAGGCCTTTGGGCAGCGGATCGCTGACTTCCAGAACACCCGTTTCAAGCTGGCAGAAGCCAGGGCACAGCTGGATATGGCTCGGGTCTATCTCGATCACTGCATCGACAAGTACAACGCCAAGACCATGACCACCACCGATGCCGCAATCCTCAAACTGCAGCTGACCGAGATGCAGTGCGCGATCACCGACGAGTGCCTGCAGCTGTTTGGCGGCTATGGCTACAGCGTCGAGTATCCGATCTCGCGCTTCTACGTCGATGCCCGGGTGCAGACGATCTATGCCGGTACCTCGGAAATCATGAAAGAGGTGATCGCCCGCTCGATGCTGGGCAAATAGCGTTACACCAACCGATCGGTGAACCGATAAATAGGGCGAATAATGCCGTTTAACAGATACAGCTAGGAGATCAACAATGAAGCTTGCAGATGTTGTTATTTTGGATGGTGTACGCACCGCAATTGGCGGTTTTGGTGGCAGCCTGTCAAGCATGACTCCGGCCGACCTAGGTACGCTTGTTGCCATCGAGGCGATCAGACGCTCCGGTGTACTCGCAGATGATATTGACCACTCGGTGTTTGGCCACATCATTCCCACCGGCCCCCAGGATGCGTATATCGCTCGCCATATAGGTCTGAATGCCGGATTACCCACCCGTTCGGCGGCCCTCAACGTTAACCGCCTGTGCGGTTCCTCGGTACAGTCGGTGATCTCCGCAGCCCAGATGATCATGCTGGGAGACAGCAAGATCGCGCTGGCCGGTGGTGCCGAGTGCATGAGCCAGGGCGCCTATGTGCTGCCTAACGTACGCCAGGGTCTACGGATGGGCGACGGTAAAGCCGTGGACATGACCCTCGGCACCCTCAGCGATCCTTTTGGCAGCGGCCATATGGGACTGACCGCAGAAAAGATCGCCGAGCAATATGGTCTGAGTCGTGAGGATCTGGATCGGTTCTCGGTCGAGAGCCACCGCCGTGCCTGCCATGCCATTGACAACGGGTATTTCAAACACCAGATCGTTCCCGTCACCGTTAAACAGGGGCGCCAAGAGTTTGTCTGCGACCAGGACGAGCATGCCCGCGCCGATACCAGCATGGAGAGCCTGACCAGGCTCAAGCCCGCGTTTAAGCAGGACGGCATCGTCACCCCGGGTAACGCCTCCGGTCTCAATGACGGTGCTGCGGCGATGGTTTTGACCAGCGCAGCAGAAGCCAAAAAACGTGGCCTAAAGCCACGTGCAAGCCTGGTCAGCTATGCGTTTGCCGGTGTCGATCCGGATGTTATGGGCCTGGGCCCTATCCCGGCAGTTAAAGAAGCACTGAAAAAAGCGGGCCTGAGGGTGGCAGACCTGGACGTCATCGAGTCCAACGAAGCCTTTGCCGCCCAGGCGTTGGCCGTGAACGACAGCTTGGCGCTGGATAGCGCCAAGGTTAACCCCAATGGCGGCGCCATCGCCCTGGGGCATCCGGTCGGCGCTACAGGTTCGATTCTGATCATCAAGACCCTTGCGGAACTGGATCGAATCGACGGTCGTTACGGCATGGTCACTATGTGTATCGGTGGCGGTCAGGGAATCGCGCTGATTGTTGAACGCATCGCAGGAGCACCGCAGCAGTGATTACCAAGGTTGCCGTTATCGGCGCTGGAGTGATGGGTGCCGGAATCGCCGCTCAGGCCGCCAATGGGGGCATCGAGGTCCTGCTGCTGGATATTGTACCCGCCGATTGCGCTGCTGCTGACCGCAGCCAGATCGCCCAGCGCGCGGTAGCGCGCTTACTCAAGTCCGGTTCTGCAGGTGGCCTGATGCACCCCTCGGTCGCCGAGCGGATTCAGGTCGGCAATATCGAAGACGATTTCGAGCGTCTGACCGCGTGCGACTGGATCATCGAGGTGATTGTCGAGCGGTGGGAGATCAAGCAGGCACTCTACCGCCGCATTGCCAAGGTGCGCAGGGCAGATACGATCGTCTCCTCCAACACCTCCACGATTCCTCTGGCCAAGCTGATGGAGGGGTTACCCGCAGAGTTCCGCCAGCATTTCGTCATCAGCCACTACTTCAACCCACCACGCCAGATGCGCCTGGTTGAAGTGGTCAAGGGTGATGATACCCTGGCCGATGTTGTCACCCGCCTTACCCAGTTCAACGATAAGCAGCTGGGTAAGACCGTGATCCACTGCGCCGACCGCCCCGGATTTATCGGTAACCGACTCGGCGTATTCTGGTTGCAGGTCGCGCTGCAGGAAGCGATCAACCTAAGTCTGAGTGTCGAGGACGCCGATGCCATCATGAGCGTCTGCGGTTTCCCCCGTACCGGCATCTTCGGCTTGTGGGACCTGGTAGGGATCGATCTGATGCCAGCGGTTACCGCGAGCCTCGGCAGCCTGCTACCCGACAGCGATGATTTTACCCCCTACGCCACCACTGTGGCCAAGGTACAGGGGATGCTCGACAAGGGCTACAGAGGGCGTAAAGGCCCCGCCTTACAAGGCTTCTACCGCCAGTCAATAGACGAAAAGGGGCAACGGATCAAAGAGGTTATTGATCTTGATACCCTGGACTACCGCGCGCCGCAAAAAACCACCCTGGCCAGCGCCCAGCTCAAACCGGGGCAGCTGGCAGCATTGATCGCCAGCGACGATAAAGGCGGTCAGTACGCCTGGCGGGTACTATCACAGATACTGCACTACGCCACCAAGCTGATTCCCGAGGTCGCCACCGAGGTTAACGCCTTCGACCAGGCAATGAAGCTCGGTTATAGTTGGACTTGGGGCCCCTTTGAGATGATCGACCGGCTCGGTCTGGACGCCTTTGCCGAACGCCTGAGCTTAGAGAACACTGAGCTGTCCGATTTTATCCGGGCAGCCCAGCAGCGCCCGGTGTATCGCTATCAGGATCAACAACGAGCCACCCTGGACGCCGCGGGTGCCTATCGAGTGATCGGCGCCACCGAGGGCATCCTGAGTCTGGCCGAGATCAAGCGCCAACCGGCGCTGAGGACGTACAGCAAGTCAGCGCTCTGGGACTTGGGCGACGCGGTCTGGTGCCTAGAGTTCAGCGCCAAGGTACCCGTACTCAGCAACGCGCTGCTGGATCAGATCTCGGAAACCCTGGCGCTAGCCAAGACGCAACACAAAGCACTGGTGTTTTATAACGAAGGGCCCATATTCGCGGCGGGGGCGGATCTGAAAGAACTTCTTTCCTTTATCGACAATCCTGAGCAGCTACGTGCTTATATTGAAAAAGGTCAGCAGCTGTTCCGGGCGCTGCAAACCGCAGATATTCCGACAGTCGCGGCTCTGTCGGGCAAAGCGCTGGGCGGCGGACTCGAACTGGCGTTACAGTGCCAGGCAATCCAGGCCCATGCCGAAATCCAGGTCGGGCTGGTAGAGAATCAGGTCGGTATCGTACCCAGCTGGGGCGGCTGCAAGGAACTGTTGCTGCGTTGTTCAGAGCGTTTTGGTACCGAGCACGCGATCAGCCACTGCTTTGAACTGATCCGCTCAAGCAAGGTCAGCACCTCGGCAATAGAGGCT
Organism: Motiliproteus sp.; assembly: GCA_047622605.1. Taxonomy (GTDB): domain Bacteria; phylum Pseudomonadota; class Gammaproteobacteria; order Pseudomonadales; family Balneatricaceae; genus Motiliproteus. The sequence continues at coordinate 23,851 of JBLHND010000022.1, forward strand.
AAGCAGCTAGGCTTTTTGCGCGAGTGCGATGGGATCAGCATGAACCTTGACCGACTGCTGTTTGACGCCAAGCAGAAAGCCCTGGCTCTGCGCACGACGCCAGCCACCCCTGTCGGCCAACTCATAGCGCTGGCGCCTGCCCGGGATATGTCGCTGAGCAGCGAGGGTTACCAGGCGCACTTGGAGGCCGCCCTGCTGCGCCTTTTAGCACAGGCGCAAGCGCCAGACTGGTACCCCCAGTTTTTTCAGCATGAGCGTGAAACCAACCGTGATCTGTGCCTGATACCAGAGACCAAGGCGCGGATGCAGCACCTGATCACGACCGGCCGAGCGTTGCAAAACTGACCCGACTAGGCGGCCTGTTAAGCCGCTTTTTATCTTAAAAAAAACCGTATCAAGCCAAGGCTTAGGATCGATCATGATAGCCATCGGGACCGGACCTGAGCTACAGCCTCGCAGGCGGATATGTACACTAATAAAAAGAGGGATAACCATGCAACAAGCCACCCAACAATCGACCCAACACCCTATGTCCAACCCCATCCAACGCGCCACCCGCAACTGCATCGGTGATGCCTTCGCACGCTCGGTGGTGCGCCAGAAATCTAAGGTCGCACTGCAATTTGGCGATCGCAGCTGGACCTATCAACAGCTCGACGCTGCGGTCAACCGCGTCGCCAACAGACTGCTCGAGACCGGACTGGTACCCGGCGACCGGGTGGCCGCCTACGGCAAGAACTCGGATGCCTACCTGCTGCTGTGGCTGGCTTGCACCCGCACAGGCCTGATTCATGTTCCGGTCAACTTCGCTCTGGTGCAGGACGAACTGAGTTATATCTTCAACCAGTCCGGTGCCCGTGCGCTCTTCTGCGACGCCTCGCTCGCCGCCAATGTCGATAGTCTGAAAGGGCAGATCCCGGCGCAAATCATCGGCTCACTGCGTAGCGAAAACCCGGACCCTCTGGCGTTGGATATTTTGGCGATGGCGCAGTCGGACGCCGCGATCAGCGCGCCAGACGTCGAACTCAATGAAAACGACATCGTACAGATCCTCTATACCTCCGGCACCACCTCCGACCCTAAGGGCGCGATGCACACCCATCGCTCACTGATGAGCGAGTACAGCAGCTGCCTGCTGCACCTGGATATCAAAGAGACCGACCGCCAGCTGGCGGGTCTGCCGCTCTACCACTCGGCGCAGATGCATGTGTTCGTGATGCCGGGGTTGCTGATCGGCAGCCACATCCAGCTGATCGAGGCACCCGTCGCTGATCGAGTGCTGGCATTGATTGAAGCCGAGCAGATAAGTTCCTTCTTCGCACCACCGACCGTCTGGATCGGCCTGCTGCGCCATCCCGCCTTCGATCAGCACGACCTCAGCCGCCTGAAAAACCTTTATTACGGCGCCTCCATCATGCCTGAACCGATCGTTGCTGAGCTGGCTCGCCGACTGCCCAGTGGCGGCCTGTTTAACTGCTACGGTCAGAGCGAGATCGCCCCCCTGGCGACGGTACTGACACCCGAGCAGCATCAACGTTATCCGGCCTCCGCAGGCAAGCCCGTCACCAGCGTACAGACCCGTATCATCGACCCCAGCACCTTTCAAGAATGCGCCGCTGGCGAGCAGGGAGAGATCGTCCACCGCTCGCCACAGCTGATGGTCGGGTATTGGGGCAAACCGACAGAGACCGAAGAGGCGTTCGCTGGCGGCTGGTTTCACTCGGGGGATCTCGCCTATCAGAACGAGGAGGGCTATATCTTTATCGTTGACCGAATCAAGGATGTGGTCAACACCGGGGGAGTACTGGTTGCCAGCCGCGATGTCGAAGAGGTTCTGTACACTCACCCGGCCGTCGCCGAGGTGGCCGTTATCGGCCTGCCCCACGCCAAGTGGATAGAGGCGATCACCGCCATCGTCGTCCTGAAAATGGATTGCGACGCCACCGAGGCCCAACTGCTGCAACACGCCCAGCAGCACCTGGCCCCTTTCAAGGTTCCCAAAGCGATTCACCTGGTCGCTGCACTGCCGAAAAACAGCGCAGGGAAGCTGCTCAAACGGACGCTGCGCACGACGTTCAGCTAAGCAGAGCGCTCAGGCGCATGAGCCGTCCACACCCTGAAAACGGGAGGCCCCCCTCTATGTCAGGAGAGTTATCGTGCTGATCATCCTGTGGCATTGGGGGCTCAGGAATCAAGAATCAAGAATCAAGAATCAAGAATCAAGAATCAGGGGACAATGCGCTCTTACGGTCTTTAGTTGACAAAAAGAGCGACGAAAAGAGCTATTCTGGACCACCCACACGTCGGATGCCCCCATGACCCTAGCCAACCTGTCTCTGCCACAACTCGCTATCGCCCTGATCCCCGTGTTTATCGTGCTGATCATCCTGTGGCACTGGGGGCTCAGGGTCGGGCAGGCGCTCTACGCGCTGGCGCGGATGCTGCTGCAACTGCTACTGATCGGTTATGCGCTGATCTTCATCTTCCAGACCGAGGCCAGCCCGGTGGTGCTAGGGGTCTTGACGATCATGCTGCTGGCATCCAGCTGGATCGCACTCAACACGGTGGAACCCGGACAACGTACCCGGCTTTTTAGCGCATCCCTGGTATCGATAGCCATCGGCGGCGGACTCACCCTGGCGCTGATCACCCAGGGCGTATTACAGCTCGATCCCTGGTACGAGCCGCGCTTTATGATCCCGCTGGCGGGGATGATCTTCGCCAACGCGATGACCGGCATCAGCCTGGCAGCAGACCGTCTGCAGGTCGAACTCAACAACGGCAGCACGGCAGACCAAGCCCGCCTCACCGCCTACCAGACGGCGATGATTCCGGTCATTAACTCGCTATTTGCCGTGGGGCTGGTGTCGCTGCCAGGAATGATGACCGGGCAGATCCTGTCCGGGGTGTCGCCCTTTATCGCCGCCCGATATCAGATCATGGTGATGTGTATGATCTTCGGTTCGACGGGCATCTCGACCGCGCTGTTCCTGTACTGGAGCCAGCGCAGTCAGCGTGCTGATTAAGCCGTGCTGTCGATCACCAGCTGCTGCCGGAACAACAGCAGTACCGTGCTACTGATCTCATCAACACTGCTCGCTTCAACATAGATGCCGTCATTGACCAGCCGACTAAGACCGTGCAAGGTACTCCAGGCGACTTGAGCATAGCGCAACGGCTCACAGCTGTCCGGCAGCACGCCCTGCTGCTGCCAGCCCGCCACTCGCTTCACAAAGTCGCGAAAGCTGGCATAGGCCTCGGTACGCAGTGCCTCACTGGGCGTGCCGGACTTCCACAGCGTCTGACCGAACATCAGGCTGTATAATTCGGGATTATCGAGGGCAAATCTCAGGTACAGCCGCACAAAGTGCTCCAGCTGCTGCACTCCATCCAGCACCGGATCGGCAAACAGCGCATCGGTCTCGCGGCAATACTGACGAAAGCCTTTGAGCGCCAGCTCACTCAACAGCGCCTGCTTATCCCGGAAGTGATGATAGGGCGCGGTACGGGACACCCCCACCCGGTCGGCCAGCTTACGCATGCTCAGACCCTCGACGCCGGCGTCGCGAATAATAAGCGTCGCGGCCGCAAGCAGACTCTGATGGAGGTCACCGTGATGGTAACTGGGTTTGGTAATACTGGGCTTGGCAATGGAAGGGTCTGAGTTCATCCGTCGCAAGGTACCACCTGATCTTGACAGCGTCAAAATAAAGCCCTATCTTGACAGCGTCCAGTTCAGAGGTTCAATCCTCATTCAACGCATGATCAGCACCTAAAAATCCAGGTACTCACTATGACCGCACCCAGCCATTATCCTCATCTACTTGCCCCGCTTGATCTGGGCTTCACCACCCTGAAAAATCGTGTGCTGATGGGCTCGATGCATACCGGACTGGAAGAGCAGCCCAACGGTTTCGACAAGCTAGCGGTATTTTTTGCTGAACGCGCCCGCGGCGGTGTCGGCCTGATCGTCACCGGTGGCATAGGCCCCAGCAACCATGCCGCGGTCTTTCCCCATGCCGCGCTGATGGCCAGCGCCACCGATGTCAGCAACCATCGCCGGGTGACCGATGCCGTGCATGCCGAAGGCGGCAAAATCTGTATGCAGATCCTGCATACCGGCCGCTATGCCTTTAGTAATAAGTCTGTGGCGCCCTCGGCGATCAAATCGCCGATCAACCCCTTCACGCCACACGCGCTGACCGAGACGGAGATCGAAACCGAGATCCAAAGTTTTGTTGACTGCGCCGCACGGGCACAGGAAGCCGGCTACGACGGCGTCGAGGTCATGGGTTCTGAGGGTTACTTTATCAACCAGTTCATCGTCACCCGCACCAACCAGCGCGACGACAGCTGGGGCGGAGACTATGAAAACCGGATCCACTTTGCTGTCGAAGTCGTGCGCCGGGTGCGCGAGCGCGTCGGCAGCCACTTCATCATCATCTATCGCCTGTCGATGCTCGACCTGGTCGATAACGGCAGCAGCTTCGATGAGGTCCTGATCCTCGGCAAGGCGGTCGAGCAGGCCGGCGCCACCCTGATCAACTCAGGCATCGGCTGGCACGAAGCCCGCATCCCGACCATCGCCACCAAGGTACCCCGCGCGGCCTTCACTTGGGTCACGGCTCGGGTTCGCAAGGCGCTGACGATTCCGGTGATCACCTCCAACCGCATCAATACCCCGGAAGTCGCCGAGGAGGTATTGGCGCGTGGCGATACCGATATGGTCTCTATGGCGCGGCCCTTCCTGGCGGACCCTGAGTTTGTGCTCAAAGCCGCCACCGGCCGCAGTGATGAAATCAACACCTGCATCGGCTGCAATCAGGCCTGCCTAGATCATATCTTTCAAGGAAAACTGACCAGCTGCCTGGTGAATCCGCGCGCCTGTCGCGAAACCGAATTGAACCTGATTGCCACCACGTCCCCGAAAAAACTGGCCGTGATCGGGGCCGGACCCGCAGGCCTGGCCTTTGCCACCACGGCGGCTACCTGCGGTCACCAGGTCACCCTGTTCGATGCCAGCGAGTGCATCGGCGGCCAGTTCAATATCGCCAAGCGGGTACCCGGCAAAGAAGAGTTCAGCGAGACCCTGCGCTATTTCGAGCGCCAACTGCAACTGACCGGTGTCGAGCTCAGGCTCAACACTCGGGTCAGTGTCGAGACCCTGAATAACGGCGACTATGATGAAATCGTGCTGGCCACCGGCATCTCCCCGCGTACCCCGCCGATCGAGGGTATCGAGCATCCGATGGTACTCAACTACCTAGATGTCATTCGGGGTGCGAAGGTGGGTGCCCGTGTCGCGGTGATAGGCGCCGGTGGAATCGGCTTTGATGTCAGCGAATTTCTGACCCACGCCGGCACCCCTGCCAGCCTGAACATCCCGGTGTTTATGGCCGAATGGGGCATCGACATGACCCTCAGCTCACGCGGCGGCATCGAAGGCGTCGAGCCGGCCTTCACCCCCTCCCCCCGGCAGGTCTACCTGCTGCAGCGCAAGACCAGCAAGGTCGGTGCCGGACTGGGTAAGACCACCGGTTGGGCACACCGTGCCGGGCTGCTCAAGCGCGGCGTAAAGATGCTCTCGGGCTGTGATTACCAACGGATCGATGACCAGGGACTGCATCTGATGATTGCCGGTAAGGCGGAGCTGCTGGAGGTCGACAATATCATCGTCTGCGCCGGACAGGAGCCTCAACGCGCGTTGACCGAGGGGCTCAATAAACCCTTCCATCTGATCGGAGGCGCAGACCTGGCGACCGAGCTGGACGCCAAACGTGCGATAGACCAGGGCACTCGGCTGGCGATGACCCTGTAGCTCAATAGAAAGCCGCAATAGAAAGCCACCACAGGACGCTGCCGAATCTCCGTCAGCGCCCTGTCACTCGGCAACCAGAGCTCAGCCCTCTGCCACAGGCTCCAGCCTGCGCATAACAGCCTGCTTAATCTCAGACCATAGCTCTGCACTCAATACCGAGGCGTCGCTAACCGCGTCCGCTACCGTGCTGACAGCAGAGTGCTTCAACTCCGCCAGAATCACCTGAGCCTCCTGCTTACCCTCTTCGTAGCATTGCTGCAGATCGAATTCGACTGCACTGCCGTAGAGCAGATTCTCATCCTCCTGTAGCACTTTTTCCTCATCGCAGTAAGCCGCGACCTCTAGACTGCTCACCGTGAGCACCACCGCGACGGTGCCGAGCGTCGCTGCGGCCAGCGCCGTGGAGGCGATACGCCGGCTGGCTTTTTTAGACAGCCTCTTTGCGACCTTGAGTTTCTTCTGCTGATGCCTGGTTTTGAGCTGTTCAACGACCCGCTGCGAGCCCCTGAGCTGCTGCAGCACCTCGACCGACGTCGCCGCTAAACCAAAGACACCCAGAAAGGTATTCAAGAAGAGCGACCCCAAGAGCACGCTAATACTCAGGGTCGCTAAGAAGGTAAAAAATACGGTCTTAATCATGCTGCGGTGACTCCAATCGACTACGTACGTCAACATCCGCTTCAATATCCATTTCCATATCCATTTCAATATCCGTTTCAATATCCAAAACTACAGGCGAGTAGCTCGTAGGCATCGCGTACCCGGCAAAATCGTTCGCCATCCCCACCCCGATCCGGATGGTGAATCCCGGCCTGGCGCCGGTAAGCACGGCGGATTTCGCTCCAGCTGCAATCACTCTCGAGTTCAAATAGGGCCAGCGCATCGAGCCGCTTATCGATGGATGAAGAATCGATGGATGAAGAATCGATGGATGAAGAATCGGTGGCCGCATAGCGTTGCCAAAACCCATGGAGCAGCTGCTCCACCGACGCGCTGCTACTCTGTTCGAACTCGTTCCAGTCGAGATAATAATCGCGGATTGCCTGCTCTCCGGCAGGATCGGGCAAACCGGTCATCATCTCTGGTGGCCGCGCCTGCAACTGGATATGCAATGCCGAGATCTGCAGGCTGACGCCCTCCTCCCAGAGTATCGGCTGCAACCGATAGAGCGCATTCATCAGCAGAAAATGTTTACGGAACAACAACAGATCCGAGCCTATACCGACACCTACATCCCCCTGTAACGCCTCGAACTCAAGCTGGTTCAGTAGTTGATATTCACTCATACCGTCGGGATGAGCACGTAGGATTTTGGCAATCGGGGTCATCAGGGGATTCGGTAACAGCATAGGCAACGGTTGTTAATGGCAGGGACAAATGAAATGATCAAACTGCAGACTACGAGATCTAATGACAACAAGAAAGAGACGACAGGTTAGCACTAGCCTTGGCGGGGGCTATCCGGAGTGGAAGAACAGGGTTTATAAGACATAGAATATGCCTCACTTTCAACCACTCTTAACTCTTCGGGAGAACCAGGTCCTGTCTACTTTATCCACATTCCGCCTCCTGATGGCGATCCTGGCTCTGCTGGGCCTGCCAATAGGCGCTAGCGCGACTGAGAGACTCGCCGAGATCGATCAGGAGCTGCGCCAGATACTGCTTAGCGCGGTACATCAGTCAGATAGTTTCGAGGACCGCTTCGATGCGCAGGTGTGGCTTATGGATATGTCTAATCGCATCCATCGCTACGTCGATGATGACCAGGAGCGGCTGCATATACTCCGCTCTGCCCATCACGAGGCAACCAAGGCGGGATTACCACCCGACCTGGTCCTGAGCGTGATTCATACCGAGAGTCGATTCAAGCGCTTTGCGATCTCGGTCGCAGGGGCACAGGGGTTGATGCAGGTGATGTCATTCTGGAAAAAAGAGCTGGGCAGGCCTGAAGACAACCTGACCGACATCGATACCAACCTGCGTTACGGCTGCACCATCCTCGCCTACTACCTCAAACGCGCCAACGGCAACATCAGCGAGGCACTGGCGCGCTACAATGGCAGTTACGGCAAGCTAACATACCCCAATAAGGTGTATGCCAATCAGACCCGCTACCAAGACTGAGGGCGTCAGATCGATAGCTTTACTCGCTATGCGTCCATCATCACACACTCTAGCTGCCTCAAACGCGCCAACGGCAACATCAGCGAGGCACTGGCGCGCTACAATGGCAGTTACGGCAAGATGAAATACCCCAATAAGGTGTATGCCAATCAGACCCGCTACCAAGACTGAGGG
>JBLHND010000023.1:0-31306 GCA_047622605.1 Motiliproteus sp.
CAACCCCGGCCACAACCATCCCAAGGTGCAGGCCGCAGTACAGGCTCAGCTGGAAAAATTCAGTCATACCTGCGTCATGGTGACCCCTTATGTATCCGCCGTTGAGTTGGCCGAAAAACTCAACGTGGCAGCCCCTGGCGATACCCCCAAGAAAACCATCTTCGTCACCACCGGTGCCGAGGCGGTCGAGAACTGCGTTAAGATCGCCCGTGCCCATACCGGTCGCTCCGGCGTCATCGCCTTCAACGGCGGTTTTCACGGCCGAACCAACCTGACCATGGGGCTGACCGGCAAGGTCGCGCCTTACAAAGCAGGCTTCGGACCCTTCCCTGGCGAGATCTACCACGCCCCTTACCCGAACGCCTACCACGGGGTGTCGGTCGAGCAATCACTGGAAGCACTGAACCTGCTGTTCAGCTGCGAGATCGAGTCCGCCCGTGTGGCCGCGATCATCATCGAGCCGGTCCAAGGCGAAGGCGGTTTCTACCCGGCTCCCGCCGAGTTCATGCAGGCACTGCGCAAGCTCTGCGACCAGCACGGTATCGTCCTGATCGCCGACGAGATTCAGACCGGCTTTGCCCGTACCGGCAAGATGTTCGCCTGCGAGCACGTGGGTATTGAGCCCGACCTGATCACGATGGCCAAAGGCATTGCCGGTGGTTTCCCTATTGCCGCCGTCGTGGGCAAGGCCGAGATCATGGATGCTCCGCTGCCCGGCGGCTTGGGTGGCACCTACGGCGGCTCGCCACTGGGTTGCGTCGCCGCGCTGGCAGTACTCGAAGTGATCGAAGAGGAGCAGCTATGTCAGCGTGCCACCGACATCGGAGACACCATCGTTGCAAGCCTGACAAGGTTACAACACAAGTACCCGCACAAGATCGGTAACGTTCGTAATCTGGGTGCCATGATCGCGATGGAACTGGTCAACGAGGGCGACCCTGGCCGTCCCGATCCCGAGCTGACCAAGGCGATCGTCGCCGAAGCCGCACGCAATGGCCTTATTTTGCTGTCGTGTGGCATTCGTGGCAACGTCATTCGCTTCCTGCCAGCACTGACGATCACCGATGCACTGCTCGAAGAGAGCATGCAGCTGTTGGATAAAACCCTCGCCGCACTACTGTGATCGGTTAGCTCCGAGAACGCGGCCGGTACCTCACCGGCCGTCTCGAAATACTCTCCAACACAACACTTTACTCTCCTATTTCACGCTCTTGATCATCTACTAGGTCGTTAGGACCCGGAGCCCCAACATGTTCGATACCCGCCAACTTCAACAACAAACGGTATTGGATCAGCTCGCCGAATTTATTCGGCAGCGTCACTCTGACTCGCAGAGCCAACCGCTGATCGCATTTAGCCACGACTATCAGATCTACCGTTCGAGTCAGTCACTAGAAGGTATAAATCTTGATGCTTTGTATACTGAGCTGCTCAGTTGCTGGCGCTTTATCGAGCGTCAGCAATCCGCTCAGGTTGAGGCACCACAATGGGAGCAGTTGCTGGGTAACAGCGCACTGGCCTATCGGAACGCATTTCCCAGTGCCTATCGCGACCATTTCAGCACGGCCACCGCGCAGCAGGATATCGCTCTGTTAGAGCAGCTTCTCGGATTCGACCGATCAAGTTCCGGGACGGTTGCACTTCAAACTCTTCACCAGCCAGGACTCGCTGGTGTTGTCCGACGTGGTACCGATTCTAGAGAACCTCGGGATGCAGGTGATCGGTGAGCACCCCTACGCGATCAACCGTGCCGATGGTCAACGCTTCTGGATCCACGACTACACCTTGGCTGGCCAGGATGCAGGCGACCACTCTTTGCAGCATTCGTCTGAGCTGGATCGCAATGCTGATGGACTGAAACAACTATTTCAGCACGCGTTTATAAGTGTCTTATCAGAAGCGAAGGCTTTGAGTGGACTCCTCTGCGCTGAACTATCCCCCGGTGGCAGGATGGTTGTCGCCTCCCCGGAATTACTTATATGACCGCATCATCGCAACTCAGACTTACCGATCTGTTCATGCTTTTGAAACCAATACTGGGTAAGCTAAGGGCAATGAGAGGGTTCGCCCTTCTGATCAATCAAATGAAGTGTAACGCTTCTAATAGAGAGTATAGGCAGTGGCTTACGATTTGACCGGTACAGTTAAATTAATTCAAGAAGAGCAGACGTTTGGCAGTGGATTCAAAAAACGCGAAATGGTGGTAACGGTCGAGGACGGCAAGTATCCGCAGGAAATAAACCTAGAATTTGTTCAAGATAAAGTGGGCTTGCTTGATGCACTCCAGTCAGGCAGGTAGTCACGGTAACGTTCGATATTCGCAGTCGCGAATACAACGGTCGTTATTTCAAAAATCTTCAGGGTTGTAAAATTGAAGCTGGAACAGCTGTTAATACCGATATCGAGCAACCGCTTGTTTTCGATAATGAAGCCGCCGCGAACCTTGATGACTTCGATGATGACATCCGTTCTAGAGTCAGCCTGCCTCTATCCTCTGAATATGCCATTAGTAAAGAGCTTGGGTGCAGTCGCACAACCGTTTATAAGGTGCTTGGATAGTGGTAGAGAATATTAAAGTGTAGTCATAACTCTGTGTAATTTATGTAAAGTCGTTATTGGTTCTAGTTAATACTAAATGAAGCAAATGTCATTTATCGCGTTTCACGGTTGATAAGTAAACTATACAGTCGTAGATCATACTTGATCTGGACGTTCTGCCTGCTAAGCTCAAATTAATCTGACAAATATACGCTCGCTTTCCCCCTGCGAGCAAAAGAAAAGTTCATTACCAGTAAAGTCGATTTGAATGATCATGCACTGCCTGAAAGATTTAGCTAGGACGCTTTCGCCCCAAATCGCCTCAGATTCATCGCTCAAGTAACCTTAACAAATAGACTACTTCTAGCTAATCGGAGAAAAGCAAGCGTGGCGATAGCTTAAATTTTCACTACTTGAGGCGCTTTGGGGCACATGCTGACTTAGAAATTATTATCATAATAACTCTAATTGCGTGGCCATTTTAACTAAACTACAATATTTTACCAGCAGTCCCATAGCCAATTTTAAATGGTGACAAGGCACTTGGACTAGGTAGTTTTGTCGAAATCAGATTGGCCGTCTCCAGCAATTGCGGAACCAGTTCCTCCTTGGCTTTTTCCAACGTCCAATAAGCCATAGATACAGAAATATGGACTGCGGCAACGGGTGCTCCATAGAGGTCGAACAAGGGCACCGCTAGCGCGATATCACCTCTATAGAATTCCTCAATGCTATATGCGTAACCGGTTTCGCGCACGGTTATGATCATTTCCATCAAGCGATCGATATCGGTGACGGTATGTTGGGTAAACTGGGTCCGCTCCGTTGCATTCAGGGTAGCCCTCACTTCATCATCCGGTAGACCCGATAGAAATGCTCTCCCTGCAGAAGTGCAGAACATAGGCAATTCCCTGCCGATCGGCATATGCGCAATGGTTCTGACCGGACTTGGAAAACGCGCAATATAAACCATATTGAAGCCATCGCGTTCAGCCAGGTTAACCGTTTCTCTTGAATTCCGGTTCAACTCCAGCAGATACGGATTGGCACGTTCAAGCAAAAAGTTGGACTGCAAGTAGTGGTAGCCGAGACTCATCGCCCTGACTGTCAGCGAAAACCGTTTACTCGCCGGATCCTTCTTCAGCAGCCCCAACGCCTCCAGAGTATGGGTAAAGCGTTGCGCTGCACTTTTTGTAATGGATGCGGCAGCTGCAATTTCCGGCAAGTTCATCGACGGTCGTTCCGCGTTGAAGGCATCGATAACGGCCAGGCCGTTCGCCAGAGACTGTACAAACAGCGGAGAATCTTCCATTCCCATTAGGTGTTCCTTGTTTGAGATTGAGTAAAGCGATGCAGAACGTATTGCTCATTGATCGCCTACCAGTTCTATTTTTCTATCGGCACATTCTATTTTGCACGATTACCAAGCAAAAAACAGAATACTCCCGTTTGGCTGCATCAAATAGAATTCACGGTCATTTTCTTAGCTACAGCGCTATTTTCCCGAAACGAGAGCATCTTCTTAATTCCATCGAAAAGTCATTGACAAACAGACTCTCAATCCCCTCGCCATCGACAAACAGGTTCTTAATATCATTGTCAATCGTCATTGACAAACCGATTGTATCACATTAAGTTACTAGCATGTTGATAAACGATATCAACATATCGCACAGCGATACAGCGGGCGTCTTTAATGATAGGAGTAGAGAGTAAATAATACGGATCGCATAAAAATCTTTAATCACAAAGACAATATTAGTTAACATTTACGTAACAAATTTTAGCCGCTAAAGTCATTTCCTTATCAGTAAGTGATGATTTATTTTAATAATAAACAAATGGTGTTAGACATGAGTAAAAACCGCATTATGAAATCAACAATCTTGAAAGCCATTATCTGCACAGCACTGTCAATGTCTGCGCTACCCGGCATGGCGCAGACAAGCAATGTATTGACTGTCGCCGCAACGCCAACTGCTGTGCCTTTTAACTTTTTGGATACCAAAACAAACTCGCTACAAGGGGTCATGATCGACGTGACTAATGCGCTGGCAAAGGAACTGGGCTTTACACCAGAATTACAGCCAACTCCATTCAACGCATTGATTCCATCGCTGCAGACCCAAAAAATAGACATGATTAGCTCTGCCTTTGCGGTCACGGACAAACGTGCCGAAGTGGTCGACTTCTCGGACAGGCTTTTTTCCTACGGCGAAGCAGTCGTTGTTAATAGCGATGACAATACCGAGTACAAAAACACAAGCGACTTTAATGGCAAAGTGGTCGGCGTACAGACAGGGACAGTCATAGCTGAACCGATGAAAGAGGTCGCTGGCATCAAAGAATTAAGATTCTATGACACCATGCAAGACTTGATCCGGGAAGTAAGCATCGGGCGCATTGACGTCGCACTTGGCGATGGCCCGGTGATGCTCTATACCATAGCCAACTCCGGCGTCAAAAACGTGCGCAATGCAACGTCTTATCAGAAGCAGATAGAGATCAATATCGCTATCGCTGTTCGCAAAGGTGACAAGGAACTGTTGGATACCATCAATCGGGGCATCGCTATCATCAAGGCAGATGGAACACTGGATGCAATTCTGAAAAAATGGCAAATCATCTGATCTGACCAGACCTATTGTTAACCGGCTCCGCTGATACGTTTTACCCAGTGGAGCCGGGAACTCTATAAAGGAAGTAATTCATGTTTGAAAATTTTTTCTCTGATGCGGTGACCTTCCTGCCAATCCTGATGGAAGGGGTCTGGATGACCATAGCCATCAGCATAAGCGCATTGGCAATCGCGTCCTCGCTCGGACTTTTCTGGGCGGTATTGCGGGTATCCGGTATTTCCTGGCTAGCCAATGGGGCCAGGTATATCACCAATATCATTCGCGGTATCCCGATCATCGTGCTGCTGTTTTATCTGTATTTCGTGTTGCCGCAAATGGGTATCGACATGACGGCATTTCAGGCCGGCGCATTCGGTCTCGGCATCGCCTATTCCGCCTACATGGCAGAAGTGTTCCGGTCAGGCATCGAAGCAATCGACATCGGCCAGGCTGAAGCTGCTAGTTCGATCGGCATGACCCGCGCATTGACAATGCGGAGGGTGCTCCTACCGCAAGCATTCAAAATTGCCCTGCCTCCATATGGCAACAACATGGTCATGTTATTAAAAGATTCGTCGCAGGCATCGGTCATCACTGTGGTCGAACTGTCGATGCAGGCCAAGCTGGTGGCCTCGTCGTCGTTCCAGAGCGCCACCGTTTTTACGCTGGTAGCATTGATGTACCTATGCCTGAGTCTGCCTTTGATGGCATTTGCTGGTTGGCTTGAGCGGAAATATAGTAACAAGGGAAAAAAATGATAAAAATCGATAACATCACCAAGTCGTTTGGCACAAATCTAGTATTGCCTAGTGTTACCGCCGAAATCAAGCAAGGCGAAATCGTGTGTCTGATCGGGCCTTCCGGCTCAGGAAAGTCTACTGTCCTGCGCTGCATCAATGGACTTGAGACCTATGATAGCGGATCCATTACTGTCGATGGTATCAAGGTTGACAGCAAGACCGCCAGCATCAACGATATCCGCCGCCGTGTCTGCATGGTATTCCAGCGCTTCAATTTATTTCCGCACAGAACCGTTCTGGAGAATGTTGTGGAAGGCCCGATCTTCGTCAAAAAAATCGCACCAGATCACGCGCGCGTTTATGGTAGAGAGTTGCTCGACCGCGTCGGCCTGGCAGACAAGCACGACGCCTATCCCGCTGAGTTGTCGGGCGGCCAGCAGCAACGTGTGGCAATCGCCCGCGCACTGGCCATGGAGCCTGAAGCGATTTTGTTCGACGAGCCGACCTCCGCGCTCGATCCGGAACTGGTCGGAGAAGTGCTGGATGTAATCAAGTCGCTGGCGAAGGACGGCATGACCATGGTGATTGTGACGCACGAAATGGCGTTTGCCAAAGCTGTATCGAACCGCACTCTTTTCCTGGAAAGGGGACGCATCCTGGAACAGGGGCCATCGCGGGAGATCCTGAGCAACCCGAGTAACGAGCGTATGCAGGATTTCTTGCGCCGGGTCGAGCATCATTAGATTGGTGCTGCGTAGCTTAATTGATAAAAAATATCCTGCACGAAAAGCACGAAAGAATACATAACACTGTTTTTTTTCGATCGCGGCATAGCAGTTTTTTTGTGACTTTCGTGGACCGTGCACAACTTCAGTTATTTCGTCACTTATAAGGAACACTGTAATGCTGCTACAGGGCGGATACAACACGTATGGCATCCCGATCGGGGTGCTGGGTCTCGAATCCTATTTTGCAAAGCCGCCCGGACATATCAAGAACCCGAGCAGCTTTTGTTTCCCGATCTTGTACAAGTCGGTCAAGGGCGTCACCGTCAGGAAGCTACTGCGCGAACCGAGCGCAGCGCAGCTCGAACTATTCATTGCCGCCGCGCGCGAACTGGAAGCGGAAGGGGTGCGCGCGATCACCGGCAGTTGCGGTTTCCTCGCGCTATTTCAACGGGAATTGGCGGACGCGGTGAACGTGCCGGTCTTTATGTCCAGCCTGTTGCAGGTGCCGCTGGTGCATCAGATGCTACGGTCGCAACAGAAAGTGGGTGTAATCACCGCCCACAAGGAAAGCCTGACGCCTGCGCACTTGCAAGCGGTGGGGGCCGACCGTACGCCGATCTGCATCGTAGGTATGGATGCGCAACCGGAGTTCGTCGACGTCATCATCGAAGGACGGCGCAATACACTTGATTTGCCCAAGCTGGAGGAAGAGGTGTTGGCGGTAGCGGTGGCGCTTACGCAGGACAATCCTGACGTCGGTGCCATCGTGCTGGAATGCACCGATATGCCGCCGTTCGCACACCTGATTCAGGAAAAAACTGGATTGCCGGTGTTCGATCTTACCACTCTGACCAACATGGTCAGCGAGACGGTCAATCGCCAGTCTTATCGAGGAATCATGCCCCGCTGACCATGCCTCTCAAGTAACTTAAACAAAAGTGGCCGCACATTCGTGTGACCAATTTTTTTACCTATTTATTAATACAAAGGAGTATAACTCAATGAGTGATGTGATCGTCGTAGGGGGGGGGGTTATTGGTCTTTCTACTGCTGAGAAACTAATTCATGAAGGGCATAGCGTTAAACTTATAGACCCTAATATCCCTGGGTCACAAACGTCGACAGGTAGCGCGGGGTTGATTGCTGATTCCGCAAACACACCTCTAGCCAATTCTGATACGCTTAAGCTGTTGCCTCGTAATCTATTAGATAGTCAAAGCGGTCTCTCACTTGACCCTTTGTATTTAAAAGACATGTATAAGTTTGGGTTTCATTTTTTAAAATCGTCATTATCGAAAAATTTTAAATTTAACCAGAGAGTATTAACAGAGATTCTTCGGATATCAGTCGATTCACACGTTGAAATGACGGAACGCACCTCTGGTGGTCATCTTGTAAAGCAGAAGGGCTGTTTGCACCTGTTTAAAAACAGTACGATGTCTGCAGACAAGATTGAGTCAATTGTCAAAAGTAAACAGGCTGCTGGTATTAATTGTTACACGACTACTTCTGATGACGTTAATTCTCTTGAGCCAGATGTTTCTTTGGATGGCCTTCAAGGTGGCATTCTCTACAAAGATACTATGCATTTAATTTCGCCACAAGATTATTCCGACCAGATATTTTCACATTTATTAAAACAAAGTCGATTTGAATATCTTTCCGAAAAAGTTGAGCGTGTAGAGCAAGTTGATGGCAAAGTCGATGTCCTACTCAGCAACTCGGAAATATCCTCAGATTACGTTGTTCTTTGTGGGGGATTAAACAACACAGCTTTGCTATCTAACCTGGGTGTTACAGCACCTATTATTAGTGAGCGTGGCTACAATGTGGACTTAGATGATTCAGATATCATACTAAATAGACCTGTGGGCTTGGTGAACAAGTACTTCTTTGCGACACCAATGAAGAATGGTATTCGCTTAGCAGGTACGACAGAGTTCGCATCTCAAAATAAAGCAGAAGACATCAGCCGTTATAATTTCCTAGAAAAATGGGGAGGGGAACTGTTTGGTCGAAAAGTAACAAAATGCTCCGAATGGATGGGGGTTCGCCATTCATCACCTGATAGCTTGCCTGTTATCAGTCCAGTACCAAACAGTAAAAGGATAATTGTCTCCTATGGACATGGACACCTCGGATTAACGATGGCAGCATTCACTGGGTTAATGGTTGCTAAACACATCGACCAAAGCGCAGCGGGTTCTCTTGCTGATAAACTTTCATTTGGTCGATTTTAAATAGGATATCATTTCTTTGACATTATTATTTTTGTGGTATGTGGATTAACCTTTTTTTCATTATTTCCCAGTGGATAACATGACTGAGTTATGGGCGCACCGAATAATATGGTCATCTTTAAAAACCAATTAAATAGAAGCCTAACTTAACTGATAATTAATGGAATATTTATGATCGAACGTGTACATGTTGGCGAACGAATGAGCAATATTGTTAAACATAACGGCGTTGTTTATCTTTGCGGCCAGGTAGGTGTGAGTGGCACTTCCATTCGGGAACAAACAACTGAAATGCTTCGTCGCGTAGATGAATTACTAACACAATCCAACAGCAGTAAAGAAAACATTCTACAGGCTACTATTTGGGTTGCCGATATGAAATATTTTGCTGAAATGAATGAAGTTTGGGATGCGTGGGTACCGAAAGGCTCTGCTCCTTCCAGAGCATGCTGTGAGGCAAAGCTTGCGCGACCAGAGTTGTTAGTTGAAATTATTATTGTTGCGGCAGAGTTGACTGATTAAGCGTTAATAAAAAAGACTTGGCATAACGAAGTGGAAAACGACCCCTTCAACAAACTGGTGATGAAGGCAGGCTGAGCTGGCGCGAGGTCGCCATGCTGCGCGTCTACGCCAGCTACTTCCGCCAAACCCGGTTTGGCTTCATTCAGCCGTTTATTGCCGAATCTCTGGCCAGCCAAATTCAGATTACCCGTCAACTGGTGGCACTGTTCCAGGCCCGGTTTGATCCGGCGCAGCAGTACCATGAATTAACCACTACCTTGGAGCAGAGCATCAGCCAGGCACTCGAGGTCGTCGACAGCTTCGATGAAGATAAGATCTTGAATCGTTATCTGGAGCTGATCAAGGCCACTCTGCGGACCAACTTCTACCAGCCGGACAGGGACGGCAACTCGAAAGCCTATTTCGCCTTCAAGCTCGATCCCGGAGCGATAAGCGAACTGCCCCTGCCCCGCCCCAAGTACGAGGTGTTTATCTACTCACCACGGGTTGAAGGGGTCCACCTGCGCGCCGGCAAAATGGCGCGCGGCGGACTGCGCTGGTCCGACTGTATGGAGGATTACCGCACCGAAGTCCTAGCACCCTGTCGGACTTAACACTGATCTACTGCGGAAAAGCCGACTTTGGCCATTTTTCACTCTATTTTTCGTTTAATAGAACCACTATTAGCCTCAAAATAGTTCGAAAACTGTCTCAAATCGGTCTTCCCCTCGCTACGACGGGTCAAGTCCGACAGGCTGCTAGTATTTTACTACGGTTCAACAGTCTGGCAGGAAATACCGCCCTCAAACACTGCGTTAGCGACGCCTAGCCTGTGCCAATGGATAACCTAGACCTAACACTCCCCATACAGCGGCCGCATCATCTGAGGTTTTACTTTCTCGATCTGCATAGCGCTACCTAACATAAAGTGCAGTTTGGTGAACGCAGCGTCAAAAGACGATTCTGATCAAAAAGCAGATACCTCAAGAGAGGATTTATGGGTAAAAAATCTCGTCACCCCCTCACTTAACGAGTTGAATAATGATGACCTAACTAAAAAGGCTTTAAATCCATTCTTCATCGATTTCATTGGTTGTGTCAGAGAAGTCTGCTTTGGGCGCATCTACGGAAGTCGGCCGAACTCGCAGCAGCCATCCACTATTGAGCTAAAGATAACCCAAATACCCATCGTCAGATTGAATTTAGTTCATGCGGAGCGGCCCAAGACGAGCTGATCATCGACCTAGCACACTTCTAGGCGATGGCCGCTTTGTCGCAGCCTTGCCGTTATCGAACGCTCAGAACAGTAAAGCTAGCGTCCGCTTCCATGTTCCTGGCTAGCAAGGGCAGTTGCCATGGTCGCAGACCCCGAGTGGCCCCTTTGGGCCGACTTGAGCCGCTGCTCGATCCCCCAAGCAATGACCGTTTACGGGGAGTTTGGCGTTAAGCTGTACCTAGAGACTGGTAGGTCGATCGGTCCTGCTTCATGTGCGAAATGCTCGTTAGGGGAGCCAGTCCCTGTTGGTCGCAAAGTAGAGACTCCTGTCGTGACCTCTCGCTCCACTGAGTGTCCGCTATCAGGAACGCCGCAACCTCATCATCAGACTGTTCTGGCCTGAGGTGATAGACCGGCTTGTGTCGGCAAGCGCCCCCTGAACCTGGTCCAAACTTAAGCGCCCTTCAATACGAAAGGAGCCTTACCATGCCGCATTCACATCAACAGTCGGCACCACGTACGCCATGGAATAAAGGTAAGCTAATTGGCCAGAAAAAGCCTCTCCAGCTCAAAGAAATTTGGGCCATACGGATCAGACTTGAATTAGCCTGTAACATCAGAGATTTGACTTTGTTCAACCTCGCGACAGATAGCAAACTGAGGGCTTGTGACTTGGTTCGCTTGAAAGTTCGCGATCTCACTTATGGGCGAGAAATTACCTCCAGGGCAATCATCCTCCAGCAAAAAACTAAACGGCCAGTTAGGTTCGAAGTGATGGAGCAAACTCGGGAAGCCATATCAAAATGGATTACCCTCAAAAACCTTCAAAACGACGATTACCTGTTTCCAAGCAGGAATAGCATGTCACCTCCTCTTTCAACCAGGCAGTACGCAAGAATTGTTGAGCGCTGGATATTGAGTGCTGGGCTTTCACCTGCTAATTACGGAACTCACACGATGCGCCGAACCAAGGCATCACTTATCTACAAGAGGACCAAGAATTTACGGGCCGTTCAGCTCCTCCTCGGGCATACCAAACTTGAAAGTACCGTAAGGTATCTGGGGATTGAGGTGGACGATGCGCTAGAGATGGCAGAACAGACCTACAACGGGCACTTCGCGCTCCCTATAGCGGACACTGCTCTAGCCGTCAGTAGCTGGCGCTTCACGGCCCAGGCTAATGGAATGGTCCCAATGCAGACACTTTCTCAGTGACCGTAACCAACGAAGTCACAGCGTTCAACCTATCAAGCACACACTATGTTATTGTGACACAATAAACTTAGCTGTCTGTAATGTCTGACTACGTCACGAATCTAATAGTTAATCATTGGATATGGAGTAATTATCAATTACTGTTTACTACGGACTGCTAAGCAAAGTAAGTTTATCCATAACAACAATAATAAAAATATTCCTATGAATGTTTGTTCCAGTAACGCCATAATCTACCACTCCTTTGACTGGCCGCGCGCCTATAGAGGCCTCTGATGAAACGTCCTCTAGCCTGCCTAGCCCTCTTTGTTTGCATATCAACACTGGGGTTATATTGGAGTAATAGCTATAAACAGAAGGTGTATCAACAGCAGCAAAAACACATATCTGAAATAGTCAACATTCAGGTGTCAAATATTGAACGCCGCCTTTCTCGATCCCTATCGACGACCTATATGCTCGCCATTGAGGTGCAGCAAAACAAAGGGAAAATCGATGACTTTGAATCTTTTGCACAATACGTTATCGATAATATTGGAGGGGTATCCAATCTCCAGCTTGCGCCAGACGGCATCATAGAAAAAATTCATCCTCTCCCGGGTAATGAAAAGGCTATCGGGCATAATATTCTCAAGGACGATAAGCGGAGAAAAGAAGCTTGGCTTGCCATTGAGAGTAAACAGATCACCCTAGCAGGCCCCTTCAAACTTGTTCAAGGTGGTGTGGCTATCATTGGCAGAAACCCGGTATTCATAAACAAGGAGGGAAAACCTCATTTTTGGGGTTTTGTCTCTGCACTGATTAATTTGAAAGACCTGCTGGCGGTCACAGACTTAGACTTGCTCGAAGAGAAGGGTTACTGCTACCAGTTAACTCGGGTTCACCCAGATACAAAAAAAATAGATACCATTGCTCAATCAGCTACGTCGCTAGGAGATATCTCACATACTGCCGAAATTCAGGTTCCCAATGGGGTCTGATATCTGAAGATGAGCCACGAGGTTCCCCTTGCTTTCAATGGGCTATTAGCTTATGGCGCAAGCTTTTTGATTGCTGTGTTAACCTCCTTGCTAGTCTGGAATATGATGCGCTATCCACAGCATCTGGAACGTGTTGTAAAGAACAAGACCCTAGAGCTAGAAGACCTCGCCTTTCATGACGATCTTACCGGGCTAGCAAATCGTCGATCGCTGTCCGATCGCCTCAAGCAGGTGTTAAAGGAATCCAAGCGTTACAGGCGCACCGCCGCTCTGATGTATTTGGATCTCGACGACTTTAAGCGTATCAATGATTCTATGGGGCATGATGCAGGGGATGCTTTAATAAAGCAGATCGCCTCTCGGCTTCAAGGTGCCGTGCGAGAGAGTGATTTGGTTGCTCGCCTAGGTGGTGACGAGTTTTCGGTTCTGCTGCTTAATGAAACCTCCGTAGAAAATACGGCAAAAATTGCTGAAAAACTGATAAAAGAAATTGAGCGGCCGGTATGTATTAAGGGACGTTGTTTCTCCATCTCAGCTTCGATCGGCATTGCTCTCGTGCCAAATGATGGTAATGAGGTCCCAACCTTGCTAAGAAGCGCTGATCTTGCGATGTATGCGGCCAAACAAGCAGGAAAAAATAGTTTTCACTTCTTCGATCAAGACATGCAGATAAAGGCCATTGAAAAGCACCAACTCGAGATGGATCTGACTGACGCAATCATTAACGATCAGCTAGAGCTCCATTATCAGCCTATTGTCGAGATGCAATCTCGAGAAGTATCAAGTTACGAGGCACTGGTACGCTGGAATCATCCAACACGTGGTTTTCTACTCCCAGACGAGTTTATTGGGATAGCTGAAGAGTCAGGAAAGATTGTTGATCTGGGGTATTGGGTCATTAGGCAGGTCTGTGAACTGATTAGTCATAGAACTAGGCAGCAGCGAAACTGTGATCCTATAGCGGTAAACCTGTCTCCAAAGCAGTTTGTCGATCCCAACCTTTTGGAAAACATACGAACGATCGTAAAGGAAGCAGACATTGATGCTCGTAAGCTAGAGGTTGAAATCACGGAGTCAACGCTAATGGATAACGTTGATGACGCAATTCAGATCATGGAACAGCTTCGAGCGATGGGTATTCGGATTACGATTGATGATTTTGGTACGGGATACTCCTCCTTAGCGGTTATCAAACGATTTCCAGTCGATAAACTCAAGATTGATCGCAGCTTTGTTGTAAATATCGATAATGATCGAAGTGATCATAAAATTGTCCGTGCGATCATTGCCATGGCACATACGCTTCAGATTGAAGTGGTAGCTGAAGGGATAGAGACTGAACGGCAGTATGAACTATTGAAGAACGCCAAGTGCGATGTTGGCCAAGGTTATCTATTTGCTAAACCAGGGCCTGCTGATAAAATTTTTAGCAGCATAAATTAAAGTAAGGCAACGGGGTCAGGTCTTTGATTTATGACTTTTAATAATGCCTCTCACCGTTGAAAAAGGTAAACCCGCACCACTCTCATAAGCCTTAATAAGGCATCGGCAGACTCCAATCGCAATGGTCTGGCCATTGAACATCTCCTTTCTCCTAGAAAGTCCTATCCTGGATCATAAATCAAAGACCTAAATCAAAGACCTAAATCAAAGACCTGACCCCACTGCTGGGTGCCTGCAAATAATATCTTTAATAACCGGTCGGTTATTCATAGCGTGAGTGAGGTCAGTAGAAAGGTTTTCTGACTTATTCAGCAAGGTAGGCTTGGATGCAATCCCCGCTATCATTGGTGCGAACCTACACAGGTGCAGGCGTACTCGAAGGGGGGCTGGAGTGTTGCCGGGATTGCATCCCATTCTAGGGTCCTACGCGCCCTGGCCCGTCTGAGTCCTATTCTCAGATTAAGTCAAACGATCAAACAGTGCCGCCAATCTTTTGGACAGCGTGCGGCGCTCAAACTGACTCAGGTAGGCATGGTCAACATCACGTAGCTCATGACTGTCCTTGAGTAAAATCTGCGCCAGCGCCTCCTTGCAACCCGCCTGATCTTGGGTGCCCACCACCTGGCCTATATTGGCCTTCTCAATTATTTCGCGCGTGGCCTTGCTGTCACAGAGCGCCAGTATCGGCCGTTTGGCGGCGACATACTCGAACACCTTGCCGGGGATCACCCCGTCGGTGGTGGCGCCGGTATCGACGATCAACAGCAGGTAATCGGCGTCGACCTGAACCCGTTTCGAGGTTTCGTAATCGACATCACCGTGGAAACAGAGGATCGTTTCCAGTTCATACAGCCCGATCAGGCGCTGATATTCGGCAAAGATGACCGGTTCTATGGCGCCGTAGAAATGAAACCGCAATCGCTGGCGCAGGCTCGCATCTGCCGCGACCAGCTCGCCTAGGGCATGCAGCAGCGCGTAGCCCCGGCGATTCTTGAACAACCGGCCAGCATAGACAAAGTCGAGGGTGTCACGGACAGGCCGGGGCCGGTCGAGCAGATAATCGAATGATTCTGAGTCGTAGCCATTGGTGATCGTCTCCCAGATCCGCTGGCCGCCGAGATGCTGGCGCAGAAAGTCGGTCTTAGGCTCGCTAACGGCGACCACTGCATCGGCATGGGGTAGCAGTTTCTTTTCCAGCCAAACTTCAAATTTACTGCGCGCGGGCGGCAACCATTCGCGCAGGACATCGCCGATCCACAGATCCCGGTAGTCCACCACCCAGGGAATGCCGGTACGACGTTTGAGCAGGCAACCGGCAATCGCGCTGCTAAAGGGGGGCAGACTGGTATAGATCAGATCGATGTGCTGCTCCTTGCAGATGCGCCGCGCCCTGAAATAGGCGGCAAACCCCCACAGCAGATAATCGTCGGGAATATGAATCCAGTTACGGACAAACTGCTTGAAACGGTTGATCAGCCGATCGCTGCGGGTGCTGGTATGGGTGCGGGTGCTAGCCGTGTTCGCCGCAGGATCGAATGCGGCAGCGCCAGTGAGCTGAGCCACCCTGGGCCTGTCTCGTCCCGGTTTGAGCCGCCTCAGCAGCCGCTTGATCCCACCCAGAATCAGATCATCGATTCCCTGATGGCGTACTCGGTGCACCTCGACATCCGTCGGGATCTCAGCCTCCAGCTCGGAATAATAACTGGGGTTCGACGACTCGTAATCGATAGTTATTACGATGGGCCGCCAGCCAAGATCTCGCAGATGCTCAACAAACTTGGCGGTGCGGATCCGGCCGATCGTCTTGATGGGGGGGTATTCACCGGCGATCACCAGCACCCGTTTGGAGGTAGGCTGGGTCAGGGTAGATTGAGTCAAGGTAGATTGTGTCAAGATTGTGCCGTCACCAATGCCTTGCATACGTCTTGAAACCTCTGGGCGCAAACGTCAAAACCGGATTGTTGTGCCAGTGCCAAGCCATTGCTGCGCAATTGCTGGGACAGCTCCGGATCCTGAATCAGACTAAGGATAGCCGCTGCGATCTGATCTACCTGATCTCCCTCGACCGAGAGCCCATTATAGCCATGCTTAACCGCCTCTACGGCACCCCCAGCCAGACCTGCAATCACCGGTTTGTCGCAGGCATTGGCCTCGAGAAACACCAGGCCAAAGCCTTCCGTCTCTTTGTCGGGCATCTCTCGGTTGGGCATCAGAAACAGATCGCACAGCCGATAATGTTCGACCAGAGCCTCCTCGGCAATACGTCCGGCGAAGGTCACATGTTGCTCGAGACCTAGCCTTGCAACCAGCTGTTGCAGCTCAGCCAGATAAGGCCCCGCACCCACCACCAGATAGTGACTCTCAGGTTGTTTAGCCAGCACCTGAGGCAGCGCCTCGATGGTTCTGTCGATCCCCTTGCGGGGTATCAACCGGCCGACCGTCAACAGAATTTTTTTACCCTCTAAGCCATAACGTTGCAGCAGCAGTTCGGATTTAGGGCCCGGTGAAAACTGCTTCAGATCGACGCCATTGGTGATCAGATGGACCTTGTCTGCCGCCACCGAGAAATGTTCGATCAGGTAGCGCCGAGTAAAATCACTGACCGCGACCACCGCATCGGCACTGCGCAGATACCGTCCCCGCTGATCACCGAGACGGCGGTGATCCGAGTCAGCGGTCACCTCCTCGCCATGGATATAGTTGATCACCCTGACCCCCGTTAGCGTGCGGCAGGCCAGCCCCAGCCAACTCATGGAGCTTAGCTCGCCGATACAGAGGGTCTTGATTCGGTATTTTCGAATCAGCGCCAGCGTATAGAGCAACACTTTTAACCGTAGCGGCAGATCCTGCACCAGCATCAGAGAGATCGAGTGCCAGACTGAGCGGGACTGGACCACCCAAGGGCGCAGCAATTTTAGCCGGTGGACCGGATAAGGAGCATCCCGGTCGAGCGAATCCCAGCCGGTCAGCTCTTCTCGCGTCGCACAGTGAAATCTGGGTGCTAGAATAACAAGCTGACCCTGTGCACTGTAGCGCGCCAGCTTTTCATAGACGACGGCTGAGCCACCGTTAATCGGGGGGAATATGTTAGTGACCAGCAGGCAGCTCATAGTTTATCTACACTCCATGTATGTGAAACTCAGCTGTAAGCATACGCAATCAGGGAAGAATCGGGATGTGTACCGGCATTATTTTATCGTTGCAACCCTCGGGGTCGTTAAGCAATGATCGTCCTGGATACGCTGGGGCTCTCATGCTGAACCGCAACGTCACTAGATGAACGCTATCCTCGTCAAATACGTTGACCGCTGCCCTAGCTGGCTGCTGGCACCGCTGCGTCTTATCGCCACCCTGATGGCCCCTGGCGGTAGCAAGGGGCGCTTAGCCATTCTGATTTACCACCGCGTGCACGATAAATCGTCAGAGTATGAACCCGAAAGTTTCTCGGTTCAGACCCTGGACTGGCAGATGCGGATCGTCAGTCGGCTATTCAACCTGCTGTCGCTGCAAGACGCGATAGAGCGGCTGGCACTAGGGACTCTTCCGCCCCGTGCCCTGGCTATCACCTTCGATGATGGCTACCGCGACAACCTGACCCTAGCCGCCCCCATCTTAATAAAACACGGTGTTCCGGCCACTTTTTTCATCACCTGCGGCGGTATCAGCGAAGGCCGTCTCTGGAATGACCGCCTGGTCGATTCGATACTGCGCAGCCAGCATCTGCAATTGCGACTCCAGGACCTGGAACTCCCCGATTTCCCCATTAGGACCAAGGCCGAAAAGACAGCCGCCATCAGCGCTCTGCTCGAACGCCTGAAAGTCGAACCTCCCCGGCAGCAGCGCCTGCTGCTCAATCAGATCATCGACCGCCTGGAGGTCAGCCTCGATCAGCGGCTGATCTTGTCAGAACCGGAGATTCGACAGCTGCAGAGTCTGGGCATGACGATCGGCTGCCACACCATGACTCACCCGATGCTCAGTAAGGTCAGCCCGGAGTTCGCACGCCAGGACATCCTCAGCTCCAAGGTCGAACTCGAAAGAATTTGCGGAAAACCCGTGACCCTGTTTGCCTATCCTTATGGCAAACCCGACATTCACTTTGAAGCCATTCATGAACAGATCGTTGCCGAGCTGGGGTTTGCGGCGGCGGTCAGTACGGCCTGGGGAGCGAACAGCGCTACGACCGCCCGCTACCGGCTGAAGCGTTTTACCCCCTGGGATGCAAACCCGCTGACGTTCTTCGTCCGGCTGCTGCTTAACTATAGAAAACGATCGACTAAGGATTAACAGACGAGACGATGACAGCCTCACTCATCCCCAACAGCCTGCTTAAGTTCCAGGCCATTGACCAGGTTCCTGATGAATTACGGGGCGTGTTTTCGAGCCTGCAAGCCAACGTTTTCCTCAGTGTCGAGTGGTTCCAACTCTATGAACGCCAGCTTCTCCCTAGCAACAGATCGGCCCGCTATTTTATCCTGGTGACGCCCCTGGGCTTACCCCTTATCGGGCTTCCCTGCCAGGTGCGCACCGACAATCATGCCAACATAAGCGCCATCGAATCTCTGGTTAATTTTTATTCCTGCCACTATGGTTTAGTCGGTGCTGGCGCACACCAGAACCGCGAAAACACCCGTTTATTAATCCGCGCAATTTGCGAGACTGAGCCTCACTGCAGCCAACTGAATCTGCAGCCACTCAACCGCCAGAGCCAGGACTATGCCTGGCTCCACCAGGCTCTGGCAGAGCAAAAATGGCGCCTGGAACCCTATTTCCACACGGCAAACTGGTCGCTGTGCACTCAGAACCTGTCCTTTGCCGACTACTGGCAGGCCAGACCTTCACGGCTAAGCAATACCTGCAGGCGCAAACTCGCCAGACTGCACAAAAATCACCACTACCGCTTCCGGCTCTATCAGCAGCCCGATCAGGCGCTCGATCAGGCACTGGACGCGTATCAACGGATCTATCAACAGCGCTGGAAAAAAGAGGAGCCCTATCCGGATTTTATTCGTTGCTTTACTCAGCTGCTCGCCCAACAAAACCTGCTGCGCATGGGGCTGCTAGAAATAGATGCGGTGCCTGTGGCCGCGCAACTCTGGTATCTCAACGGTCAAACCGCCTACATCTTCAAACTGGCCCATGATCCTGATTTTGAACAGTATTCCGTTGGCAGCCTTCTGACTCAGTTTTTATTAAAACAGGTCATCGATACCGATGGCGTAAACAAGGTCGATTTTTTATTAGGCGACGATGCCTACAAACAAGACTGGATGTCTACGCGGGGAGAGTTTTGGGGTCTTGCCGCTTACCGTCCCTTCTCCGTTGCCAGTGTGCTCTCCGGGCTGCGTCAGCGCGTAAAAAAATTAGCTGGTAGCCATTTTTACACCGGACTCAAGCAAAGACTGCGCATTTTATTTACGTAGAAAACACACTTAATCCAGAGGAGTCTTCATATGGAAAGCAGCATCATTTCCTTGGTATCCAATAGCCTGCAGGTGAATGCCGAGCGCTGGAGCCGCGCCACTCAACTCTTGGGCGCGATTCCAGAGCTCGACTCGATGGCAATCGTTATCCTGCTGGGGAATCTGGAGGAGCATTTTGATATCGAATTCTCTGATGATGAGATCAGTGCTGAGATGTTTGAAACCATCGGCAGTCTGCAGGATTTCCTGCAATCCAAACTCTAATGACCGGACGAGCAACTAACGTGAGTCACCTGTTGATGATTGCCTTCCATTACCCGCCGGCAGGCTATGGCAGCGGCATACACCGGACCCTCGCCTTCGCGAATCTGTTAGCCGCCAAGGGCTGGCGTCCCTGTGTACTGACCCTGAACCCCCGGGCCTACCCTGGGCGCTGTTCAGGCTCTGAGGTTCGTGCTGCGCCTGAGATCAAAGTGTTGCGCGCTTTCGCGTTAGACAGCAAGCGTCACCTGGCCATCGCAGGCCGCTATCCAGAGTTTCTGGCACTGCCGGATCGCTGGTCCAGCTGGATTATTCCCGCCGTTGTGCGTGGACTCTGGGAGATCAGGCGCCAGCAAGCAACCGCACTCTGGTCGACCTACCCTATCGCCAGTGCTCATCTGATCGGATTAATACTTAAACGGCTGACGTCATTACCCTGGATTGCCGATTTCCGCGACCCGATGATTGACGCGGGTTATCCGATCTCTAAAAACCAGCGCCGAGTGGCCGCCTGGATAGAAAAACAGACGCTCTACGCTGCTGATTACTGCGTTTTTACCACCCAGGAGACCCGGCAGCATTATCAACAAAAATATCCTGACCTGAATCACCAACATTTCCGAGTCATCGCCAATGGCTATGATGAAACCGCCTTTGCTCACGCGCCCGCCAGGCAACCCTCCACGGGGCCCGTCAAGATACTCCACAGCGGCCTGCTGGATCCTGAAGATAGAGATCCGCAAGCCCTATTCCAGGCCCTGCGAACCCTGATCCAGCATTCCGGCCTGGTCGAGGTGGTGATCTGGCTCAGAGCGACTGGGCATGATGCACAGATCCAGGCACTGATTGATCAGTATGCGCTATCTGAGTACGTCAGGATCTTACCCGCGCTACCTTATCATGCCGCGATTGCCGAGATGATGAGCGTCGATGTGTTGCTGCTGCTACAAGGCAGCAGCTGCAGCACCCAGATACCTGCCAAGATGTATGAATATTTTAGGAGCCACAGACCTCTGTTAGCACTCTGCGCTCCAGACAGTGCAACAGAACGGGAGCTGATAAATGCGGGCGCGCGTTATATAGCCGCTATCGATAACTCAGCTGCGATTAAAGAGTGCCTGGCCTCTTTGCTAGAAAACTTAAAATCTGACGATAACAGCGGAGCGATTTCTGCAGCCCAGGCATCCGGCTATGACCGTCAGCTCAGTTCCCAAGCTTTTTGCCAGCTACTTCAAGAGTTGGGTAGCACTAAGTGACAACCAACTTAATCACCTCTCCTGACAGGCTGCTAGGTCATCGCTCATGAAAACTAAAGTCATCTTCACCGTCGATACGGAGCCTTCGATCGCCGGGGCCCTGTCAGACACGCGCCTGAAACCGCTGATTCACGAGCCGGTATGGGGCGAGGTCAGGGGGCGTAGTGAGGCCCTGGGGTTTATTACCCGAACACTGAGTCAGCACCAGATCCCGGCGACCTTCTTTGTCGAGACCCTCAATAACGCCTATTTCGGCGACCAGATGCGACCTTACGTCGAGCATCTGCTCGACAACACCTTCGATGTGCAGCTGCATCTTCATCCTGTATGGCTAAATTACGCTAAAGACAACAGGACCACCTATAACGATAACTGTACCGATCTACCCTCGGCACAACTGCAGCAGCTGATCGAAAACGGCATGCAGACCCTCGAGGACTGGACGGGTTCTCGGCCTGTCGCGATGCGCACCGGTAATTTTTCAGCGTCGGACAGGGTTTTTGCTGCCATGGACAAAGCGGGGATAAGTCTCTCATCCAACATCTGTGTTTCTGTAAACCCTCCCAAAGATGCCCAGCTCAACCTCAGTGGTGGTGCCTTTAGCATTCATCAGGTGATGGAACTGCCTGCGACCTGCTTTATCGATAATAGCCTTGTTGGACGAGGCCGATGGCGGACCATGCAAATCACCTCCTGCAGCGCCGACGAACTCTGCTCACTACTGGACCAGGCACAGCACGCGGCGGTGGAATATATAGTACTGGTTACCCACCCCTTCGAATTCATCAAGAAAAAAGGGTGGCAATATAAAAACCTGACCCGCAACGCCTTGATCCAGCATCGTCTGGAGCGGCTCTGCCAGCATCTTGATAACAATAGAGACCGGTTCGAGCCGACCGATATCAAGACGCTCTTGGACAGCGGTCTAATCAGAGCCGCGGCCGCCCCGACACTTTACGGCAATAAGCTGCAGGCGCTCTCTCGAGCAGCCCAAAACCTACTAAACGATATCTTCTGATATGAATACGACACAAAAATCCTGGGTCATCGTCGTTGGCGTCGACAGCCCCATCGGCGTTTCCATTCTCCGTGACCTGGGTAAACACGGGCACCCCAGCATCGGCATAGGCTATTCTGCTGAGGCCATCGGCTTCCAATCCAAATTTTGTACCCGGTCGCTGGTACGCAGCAACCAGGAAAGCACCTTTATCGAGCAGCTCAATGGCTTAGTCGAGGACGCTGAACCTCTCTTTTTAATCGCCATCAGCGAAAGCGATATCAGCCTCTTAAACAGACACCGAGACGCCCTACATCCGGCAATCAAGCTGCTTATCCCAACCGCCGACATTTTTGCTCGGGTCGTCGATAAGTCCCGATGCCTGGAGATTGCCAGAGACCTGGGTATAGAGACACCCGCCAGCCTAAGCATTACCCGTCTGGAGCAGCTCAAAAACCTGAAACAGATACTCAGCTTCCCACTCATCCTCAAGTGGGCAGATCCTAATGAGGTGCAGGAGCGCCTGTCACTCAGGGGCCTGGCTGTTATCAAATGTGACTACTGCCTCGACTATGAAACGCTCTATGCCAAGCTATCCAGGTACCAGCCGCTAGGCATCTTCCCGATGATCCAGACGTACTGCCGGGGTTATGGCTTAGGGCAAATGTTCCTGATGAGCCGAGGGGAAGTCCTGCTCGAATTTCAACATCAACGCCTCAACGAATGGCCGCCTGAAGGGGGAATATCAACACTGTGCCGATCGCTACCGCTGACTCAACACCGGCAGTGCCGGAACCGGTCCATCGCGTTGCTCAGGGCGCTTGAGTGGGAGGGGGTCGCCATGGTGGAATACCGATTCGACCCGGTAGCCGATAGCTATAGTTTTATGGAAATCAACGGTCGTTTCTGGGGTAGCCTACCCCTTGCCGAGGCCGCCGGGGTCTCCTTCCCGTCGACGCTGGTGGCTGCAGCAGCAGGCGACCTGGAGAGCGTTGCGGCCAGGCAGCGTCCTTACGCCGAGCTCAGCTGTCGTTATATGATCCCGGATACCAAGCGTCTTTTACGAATCGTTCTCGGCCGTAAGAACATCAAAGACCCCCACTTCAGTCCCCGGCCGTTCAAAGAGATCAGCAAATACCTCGGTGGGTTTTTCAACATAAACCAGAGATACTACCTGTTCTCAAGAACAGATCTGGGGCCCTGTATAAAAGATCTTAAAAATGTGTTCCTTAAGCTAAGGGCTTGTTTTATTAAATAAAAAAAATAATAACAGCCGCAAAACCCGCGCACAAAGCTCACAAGCAACACTCACTGATATTAAAAATATTATGCTTTATAATTACCTCGGGAGAATCTATTCGTATATTTAAGATAAATAATTCCCAGCAGATCTTTTTCAGGTCCTGATGGGCGACCCGAAACAAGCCAGAGCACGGCTATAGCAACGCAATAAACACTGAAACCCAGCAGCGTCATAACAAGCAACGCGACCCCTAGGGATCCGGACCACTCTAAAAACAGAGGCTTACTATATAGAAGACTAAAATACATAAGGACTGACGCCAACAGCGGACGCAGATAGACCCCTAAAAGATCACTCAGATTAATATTTATTTTAACAAGCGACACTCCACTGGATATGATAAAAACTAAACTCGCCGAAATTAAGACCGCGTAACCAGATCCCAGCAAACCCTGGCGATGAGTAAGAAAAAAAACCAACGGCAAAAAAATACTGATCCGGATGATTGATATGACCACTGAGAGTCTGGGCTCTCCAATCGCCATAAACACATAGCCTGCATTGCTGCTTAATGCCAAAAACATTCCGGCATAGGCGAGAATTACGGTCACATCGATCAATTCAAGCCATTGATCACCAAGAAACACGGGGACCAAAAGATCCGCAATAGACGCCAGTCCTATACCGGCAGGAAGGGCCAGCAAGGCAATAGATCCCATAACCTTGGCATACACCCTACCCAGGTGGCTTCTTGTTAACGAAATTCGTGAGTATGCGGGGTAGGATGCACGATTAATATAGGAGACTAACTCAGTGGTCGGCAGGGTAATCAGCTCTTGCGCCATACTGAAAAAACCTGCCGCACTGGGTGACAACAACTTACCCAACAGCAACTCAGGTGTTCTGGTACTGAAATAACTCAATGCATTATTCAATATCAACCACTTCGAGAACCCAAACAAACCACGGAATTCTTGCAATGAAAATCGGGGTCTAAAAGGATGTAAGATATAACTAAACACATTAAAAGATACTTTCCATATAAGCGTACCTATCACCAACGCCCAATAGCTTTCAAGATAAAATGCTATAGCAATGGTTGATACAAACCCCATCAACTTAGGTAATAGTTGCAGACGAAACTCGAGTTCAAAGGTCATGTTTTTCTGGAAATCAAGAACACCGACGTTTTTACTACCATTCACCAGAAACAGCAGGGCCACTGCCATCAAGATAGGCGCCAAGTTTTCATTACCGTAATACCCAGCTATAGGATCAGAGAGCGTCAGCAGCAGCACCGAGGACAGCAGCCCAAAGATGATATTAAGCGTCCATGCGGTATCGTAATCTGTACGGGTAGCGTCATTATTTTGAATAATAGCCGTTTCAAAGCCGAACTCTGAAAACAGTTCTACGAGCGCAAAACAGGACATGGCGATAGCCACCAGGCCAAAATCACCGGGAGTCAGGAGCCGGGCCAACACGATCGTGCTGACGACGCCGAGCGCCCTAACAGACAGCCGAAGAAACACCACCCACAAGGCACTCTTAGCGATGAGTATGCCGACGCTTTGCTCTTGTGCCATTCAAGACCCTTGCTACTGATGGCGATTTAACGAATCACTAAACGATAAAAAAATGATAAAAAACTACCGGGACCGCCTGTCTCTAGGGGTCATGTTGAATAGTAGGCATCAATTTCATCCAGCATGCTGTCTACGGCCCTAACAATTCTGCTGAAGCAGGATAGAAAGTAGTCCTTAGGGTGACTAAAAGGATCATAGAGCAGTGCAAATTGGGGTCGACACCATAATCCAAGCAGACAGAGCTGAACATCCTGGTTGACGACCAGAGGCGCTAACCAGTGAAGATGACGATCTTCCATCACGACCAACAGATCCCCCTCTGCAATAGAAAAATCGGCCATATTCGTCGCACGATGCTCGATCAGATCGATGCCATAATCCTGTGCGGCCCCTATAGCGGTAGGATCTGCCTCGACGCCCGTGGTGGTCGCCAGTCCAAACGACGCCACCGGCAGATGCGGCGAACGGGAGGCGGCGATGACCTTAGCAAAGGGGCTACGACAGATGTTGCCCTGGCAGATATAAACTAGACGTTTTACTCTTGACCAATCTACCTGTTCATATTTTTTATAGACACCTGTCCGCCACTTAATATCTGATATTATCGTGCGCACCAGCCCACGCCAGGTAGCAAACTCTTTGTTAATGTAACGCATAAGTTCCTTTTGGTTTTGCTTTTGGTTTTACTTTTACTATTAATAGTAGAGTTCGGATTTGGCTTGAGCCGGACGAACGACCTCTAGATCCCGCCCTCTGGGCTTATCCTTTCTAAGGATATAAACAGGTCTTGATTTTTGCTCTTCATATATCTTACCCATATAAATTGAGACCACACCCAAAGATAATAAGATCATCCCACCCAACAGCACCTGCACCGCGATCACTGTCGTAAATCCGATCACCGCATCTGCAAAAATATAGTTATAAAGGGTTTGCAGTAACAGTAGAAAACCTAATCCTGCGGTCAAGAAACCTATATAAGCGACCATCTTAAGTGGGAAAGATGAAAATGAAAAAATATTAGTCAGCGTATAACTAATCAGCGCTAACTTACTCCACTTAGTCTCTCCATGAAGACGTTCTGCGACCTCAAAACCTATATCACACACCTCGAAGCCTGCCCAGGCAGTCAGCCCCCTAAAGAAACGATTTTTTTCAGGCAGAGAACAGATCACGTTTGCAACCTGACGGTCTATCAGTTTGAAGTCGCTTGCGCCCTCAAAATCAGATCCTATGGATTTTGATATGATGTAGTTAAATGTTTTCGAGGCTATCTTGTAAAAAAAACTCTCTTTTCCGCGATTGGTTTTCTTTGCATTAACAATATCGTAACCCGCAATCCATTTATTTATCATCTTGGGAATGACTTCAGGCGGGTGTTGCAGGTCGGCATCGATAAAGACGATACAATCACCGCTACTTAATTCGAGACCGGCCAGCAGAGCGGCTTCTTTACCGAAGTTTCTGGAGAAATTACCTACGATAAGATTATCGTATTCTGATACCAGTTGTTTAAGGTTTTTTTGAGTATTATCCGTAGAACCATCATTAATCACTATCAGCTCCAACACACAGTCGACCTGATCGAAGACCTTACTGATCTTTTCTAATGCCTTAGATATCATGACCTCCTCATTATAAGCAGGAATTACCACTGAAACACTAAATGGCGTCATCATCGTCCTCTCCTTGGGGTAAAAACAAGCCGAAGTAGCAAGTAGGTTTCCAGGACCAGAAACACTTCGGCTACGATTTTGGCAATCAAGATATTGTCTCGAAACAAATCCATGCAATAGGACACGACAAAGGGTGATAACATAATATTAACAAAAGTGACTATAAAATAACCCAGGCTCTGTAGTGATAGCCTCGAAACGCTGCTGTCTGCTGAGGTATTATTTTTAAATGAAAAATACTTATGCCCAAAAAAACCAACCAAGGCGCCGACCGATCTCGAGATGACCTGAGCCATAGCAACACTCAAGCCCAGCAGTTCCAGACACAGCAAAAAACACAGCAGGTCGATGCAAAACAACCCGCCACCGGTTAACAGATAACGAAACGCACTCTGATTAACCAGCTGACGCATCGCCTCAACCATGAGAGTGCGCGTTAGCATCAATCACCGATGACTCGACGCCCGCCGATTTTTTGCGGCCTTTCTTGCGGCCTTTCTTGCGGCCATAAAGCCACACTGCCAGTAATATCATCATCGAGAGTACCGAGATCCAGAGTGACAGCCTCTCCACCAGGGAGGGCACCCAGCGAATCATCACGCGGGATAAACCCTTCGGGACCTCCACCCGAATCAAGCCGGTTGCCGCATCGATGCTATGCGGGGCCAGGACCCCATCGATAGAGACTTGCCAGGTGGGGTAGTAGAATATCGGCAACACCAGTTCCACGGCCGCATCCGTGTGCAGCTGCCACCCCCTGCCGTCACCCAAATGAAGCTCCGCGTCGCAGACCACCTGCTTGACGCTGCATTCGTGTGCAAATCCACCTCTGGCATAGTCGATATAGCCGGGCTGGCTCCAGCTTAATTCATACTCGGGCACCCCCTTATAACCGCCTCCCGCGCGTGACATCGCCAGGCACTGGGCGTCACCGGCATCGCAGTTGCCTAAAAACCCTTCGCTTTTGAATTTCTCTTTAAAGCCAAGATAGCTGTACTGGTCGCTTTTAACGGCCTGGGATAGCGGCACGCCATCCAGGTAGGTCGACTTAACCAGTACCGCCGCACCAACCAGACCGGTAAAGAGTACGGCACTCAACAGCGCCATTCCCCATCTCTTATGCCCATGTGAAAAAGCATGCGTAAGCGCCAGGCCTGCAACAAAGAGACCGACATAATAGATCACCGACACGAAACGATAGGGCAACTGAATCTTTAACAGCGGTGACTCGATACGCCACAGAGGGTAGGAGAGCTCGGAGGCAAAGAACAAGGCCACTGCCAACACCGCCATTCCCTTAAGGAGCACCCGCCTGATGTCTTCATCTATAGGGGTCTTATATACATATAAAGCATTGATAATAAATAGAAACAACGCAGGAAAAGCGATAGGCCACTGGAACGATATCCACTGAATACCATGCAGCCAGGCGGTAAACGTCGGCCAGGCGAAGGCTTGCAAAATATGATTCCCGGACCATTGTTCGGTACTGATATTACTCAGAGAGGTCAATGCCGGGATCAGGTAAAGGGCACTAAGACCTAGGCCGAGCAGCACCGTAGCACTCCAGGCGATAATCCCCGAAGATAAGCCTTTAATCTGTGTCTCTAACCGCCCGCTAGTCGCTAACAGTGGCAGTAGTGAAAAACAGATCAGCACCACCAGGGCACTGATAATATGCGCCAGCACCGCTATTGCGATCGCAAACGCGGCAGCCAGATTTATTTTTTTTGAGTCGGCGGTGGGCCTGAATAGCGACCAAAATAGGAATCCGTGGGCCGCATAGCCGACCGACGCCCAGGGAAACCCCTGGAACTTGTAGTGCAGCATGATTAAAAACGGATTGATTGAGGCGACGATACCTACCAGCAGTGCGACATGAAAAGGCATGTAGTAACGCGCAGTCTTATATAAAAACCAGCCGAACAAAAAGCTCGAGAGCAGTTCAACACAGTGCATCGCCATCCAACTGCTATCGACAAACAAAGAAAAAAATCCAGCACCCATATAGTAAAGCGGCGCATAAAAAATAAAGGCAGGATCCCCCAGCTCCAAGTGGCCATTAAACATCCAGCGGGGGTAAAAGACGCCTGCGGCCAGGTTCTCAGAGAACTCCTTGACCCAGTTGTAATGAATATAAAAATCAAAATTAGGGTCCCCCACATAGGAGAACATATGGGGCCAGTGAACGATCACGGCCAACCCCAGCAGCACCAGCAAGGCCTGCACCTCTTGAGTACGCGTTCCCTGATTCTGGCCGTTTTGGGTTGTTACTAGATCCATCTTGTTAATCCGCATAATATCCCTTTAGCGTGCATAGCCGGCACAGACGTCCAGCGTTGTTTCCTTCAGCCAATGCTCAGAATCCGGCTCTGAAAAAGTATGGTCTGCATTGTTGTTGGTATAGAGATGCACCTGTTCCCTGCGAGCTACCTGCTGCCAGCGGCCCGCCGTAAACTGGAGTTCGAATTCTCTGGCGATCAGATCCCGACCACTCAGCAGCACATGAATATCGTTCGAGAAACAAAATGCCGCCTGATACATGCGCTCCTGATAGCTTGGCATGTTCTCTGAGGGCTGTTTTATCCCCGCCCTGGTCATCGCCCCTGCCAAAACCTGCAGAAACTCTCGCATCGAACCCCGCAGATCAAACTTAAGTGCTCGCACCTTATGCCAGAATGCTCGTTGGAGCAGCCGCTCCCAGTAATAGGAGAACAGCCGCGCCCTCGCCTTCGCCTGGGGCTGTTCCATCCAGGGGTTAATCAGCACTAAGGCCGCGACACGCGCATCGAGAGGTGCGTACAGCAGCGCAGCGGATGCCCCGTCACAGAGTCCCCACAGAATCACTTTGTTGACCGCCTCCGCCTGATCGATAAAAACATCTATAGCGGCGCCGATGTCCTCATCCAAACACTCAAATGACTTTTTTACCCCGCAGCTGTCTCCCATGCCCGTCACATCAAATCTAAACACAGCGACCCCTCTGTCACTCAGAAAACGAGCCAGATTAACAAATTGGCGATGACTACCGACCCGGTATTGTCCCCCGCCAACCACGATCACCACGCCAACCCCGTTACCGTCTACCGGCTGATTGAGAATCCCCGCCAACGGTTGCTGCTGACTGTTCTTGAAGCTCAGGGCGACTTCCCGGTTCATGCGTGCGCGCCTAAAAAGTTCAGGGTCATCTCAATAAGTTCAGGGGCATCATAGACCTCGGGGACCTGCCAAAACGGCCTTGCCTGACAGTGGCTGAGCCTCAGGGTCGGGGTATTCGCTGCCGAAAATAGGGGATGGGCGACACCTTGGAAGCCTGAGGTTATCTGGATCATGACTCCGCAATACTCGAATAAACGTTCGTTATCCCAGCTCAATTGCACCAGGGATCGAGCCAGCCGCGGGGATATAGGGTAGCCGGCGACAACCGTCAGCTCACCGTCGAGGGTCCGCGCCAACCCATCGGTCTGTTGCGCTCTGCCCTGGAGCCTGGAGTCAGAGATCTGCTTGATACGAAACAACTGCTTAAGCATCCGCTGGGGATCCAAGACAGGTTCCCAGAGCACCAGTTGCTGCACCGGTGCCTCAGGGCGGGTCTCGAGGTATCGATAGGCCAGCAAAGCACCCAGCCGCAAACCCCATAGAGAAACCTCGGCCGCTCCCTGGCTTTTCAGCCAGCAGAGAGCCCTGTCGATATCAGCTAACCAACTGCAAACGGCAACCTCGACCAGTTCTCCAGCACTATCGCCCGTGCCATAAAAGTCCAGGGTCACGACGGTCCAGCCCCGATTAGCCAGCGCATAGGCCTGGCGGGAGACCACCGCACGACTAAGGTTCATCTCTTCGGCAAAGGGTGGCAGGTATAGCAATACCCGTTGGGCTGGCAGCCTGCCAAAACAGCCCAGATAGAGCCGACCCAGGCTGCCTTCGATAAAGTGACCCTGGTAGGGAGGCTGCGGTAATGGCAATCCTTGCACGTCCGGCGACTCCCTCATCGGCTCTGCTTACGAGCGGTAGCAGGGGCGTTACGGTCCAGCCAGAGTGCCAGCACCATCAGGATCCATACCAGCTCACCGTAATGCTTGGCATGCTCCTGCTGATGGCGGCGTTTGACCTCATCGATAAACCCGGGTCGAAACAAATCATATTGATCCAGAGAGGCGATAGCATCGTAGGCCAGATTTCGAAGGCCCGCATGTTCTGCGGTCCAGAGTCCGAACGGCAGACCAAAACCCTGCTTGGTCTTATGGATGATTTTCTCTGGCAGAAAGCCCGTCATCGCCTTTTTATACAGATAGCGCAAACTTCCTGGGACCAGTTTAATATCTGCCGGGATCTTGAGCGCAAAGTCGACCAGGCGATCATCCAGCAGCGGGTATGCCACCTCGACACCCGCCAGTTGGCACATAGTACTCACCTTGATCAGATCGTTATCGGCCAGGGTGTGCTTCCAGTCCATAAAGAGCATTCGGTCCAGCACACTGGCGTGGTGCGGTTGATCGTAAAGGCTCTGGCAGCGCCGGTCCGGTTCATGCTGATCGGTGCCTGCCAGCAGCGCCGCGGAGAAGATCGCATCGCGATCCAGCAGATTAAGAAAATTAAAGTATTCCAGATTCTCAGGCACGCTCATCTTCAGCTGCCGGGTCAG
>JBLHND010000024.1:0-31196 GCA_047622605.1 Motiliproteus sp.
AGGAACCCAGCCCAGTGAACGGTGAACGCCTTGTGATTTACGCCATGACAATCGGCTCTTTTTGAACGGTCTGCGGCGAGTGGCGTATTCTTTGCTAACTTCTTGGACACTTTGGCTGTGCAACCCAAGCGCTTTGTTCGCCCCTTGCGTGTCTTTCTGAATGTCATAGTCAGACAGCAAGACACCCCGCTCTTTGATTGAACGGTGACTCAGTTCGTTGATGTAGTTCCAGCAGAAATTCACGCTTCGTGCCATCCGGTTAAGCTGGGCACAGTGGTTGTCTCGTACTCGAACCTGTAACGTTTTGGTGCATTTCGTGCGCTAAAGTAGAGTCGCAAAGCTCGCCAGATTAAGGGAGGCTACGCCTCCCGTGCTATCCATCCCCGCACTAGAAGTACGGGGCTTTCCGCGCATTCTGGTAAGTTCGGATCTTATGCATAGTTTCTATTGACCTGAAGTGGATAACAAAACGGCCCCTAAGAGGCCGTTGCGACAGGGTCTTATAGGGGCTGACCTACCGGATCTTTACCTCAGCGCTCTTTACCTTAAAGTAAGCCCACTCGATCCAGGGAAGCAGTGCCTCGACATCGGCCGTATTAACCGTCGCACCACACCAGAGGCGTAAACCGGCAGGAGCATCACGGTAAGAGCCTATATCATAGGCCGCGCCTTCGTCGTCGAGCATCTGAATCAGTAGTTTTACCTGCTCAGGGGTCAGGTCCAGGGTCAGACAGACACTTGTATTAGAGCGCAAGGAGGGATCCTGGGCCAGAAACTGAATCCAATCGTGACGGGCGACAAAGGCTTCGATGGCGCTGAGGTTGGCGTTGCTGATTTCGATAGTTTTATTCACACCACCGATCGAGCGTACCCAGTTCAGAGCATCCTGATAGTCGGCCACACAGAGCATAGAGGGCGTGTTGATCGTTTCGCCTCTGAAGATTCCCTCAAGCAGTTTTCCGCCTTTGCTGAGCAGAAAGATTTTCGGCATCGGCCAAGCAGGAGTGTGGCTTTCCAGGCGCTCGACGGCGCGTGGGCTGAGAATAAGGACACCGTGTGAGCCCTCTCCACCGAGTACCTTCTGCCAGCTGAACGTGACCACATCGAGCTTGTCCCAAGGGATCTGCATGGCGAACACAGCCGAGGTGGCGTCACAGATGGTGAGCCCCTGACGATCATCGGCAATCCAATCGGCATCAGGGACCTTGACGCCAGAGGTGGTGCCGTTCCAGGTGAAGACTATATCGTGATCAGGGTTGGTCTGAGTCAAATCAGGGAGCAGGCCGTAATCGGCACTGATATGGTTAGCCTCGAGTTTGAGCTGCTTGATAATATCGTTATGCCAACCCGCGCCAAAGGATTCCCAGGAGCAGACATCAATGGGGCGCGGCCCAAGCAGGCTCCAGAGCGCCATCTCAACGGCACCCGTATCCGAGGCAGGCACGATGCCGAGCCGATAACCATCAGGCAATCCGAGTAACTCAGCGCTATCGTCGATCGCTTTTTTTA
The DNA here is from genome assembly GCA_047622605.1 of Motiliproteus sp. Taxonomy (GTDB): domain Bacteria; phylum Pseudomonadota; class Gammaproteobacteria; order Pseudomonadales; family Balneatricaceae; genus Motiliproteus. The sequence continues at coordinate 1,510 of JBLHND010000024.1, forward strand.
ACGCCGCCTTACCAATCGGCGAACGATGTGAACGACCCTGGGTCGAGGTATCGAGTCCAGCGACGGAGTATCCGGGACGCTTGCTGCAGGGGCCTGAAGAGAAGTTGGGGTTTTGGGGCTTGATAGCAGGGCGTGCTTGCACGTTAATTCCTCGCAGAAGGGTACCTAGAGTGATACCTGGAATAGCATATAGGGAGTCGCTGCATTGCAGAAAGGTTGCAGATAGTAACCAAAATTGCTCTGCCACTCAAAATTAATAGACTGATTAATTTTTACGCAATCGTGGTATCGATGCCAAATAACAGCAGGAGAGGCCACTCAACCCCCTATAAATGAGGAATAAAAAACGGTATGGCTTGACCTGCAGGCCGCCTTAGCTAACGCCTTTCAGGAGGCTGGTTTTTGTCAACTGCGAAAAAATTCATAGCTAAGTGTTGATCTAAAAGATTTTGCCAGGAACAAAGGTGCCATACCGAATAATGGGTTCAAACTTCCCTTCTTTATTTTTTCTGTATTTTAAATACTCTTCTCCCTTACGAACAACATATCGACAACCAAATCCTTTATTTTCCATGTTTAGACAGATCTTGCCCTTGCTGTTTATTTTCCATTGACCCGTGCGGACCTTATCGTCTCGTTGTTGAATGACCTGGCCATCATCCGTATAAAATGTATAACTGATCTTATTATTACTCAGGTTATTCGACTCGACGGTCTTGTTAGCAAAAAGAGTATACAGTTGCTCGCTGTTGAGTGTTCCCTCTTCCTGGAACTGAGGTTTCACTGCCTGGCAGGCTGTGAGCGATAGTCCCAATAGACCGGCAACTAAAAAACGATGCATCTTCATAAACTTTCCTCTTTATTTGATATCCAAAATTGACTGATACGAGCGAGCATGTCGCTATCGGTAGCATTTTTTTCAAAATCATGAACCTGTCCTAGCATTCGATGCAAGCTGATATCGGCGGGTAGATGCTGCTGCTGTTTCGCACGATTGACCGCGTCAACCCAGGTGTCGGCCCGTTGTAAGCGATTGATTCCCTGGTCCTGATCGAGACGCTCTGAGGTTCTCAAGCTGCCATCCCTTGCCTTATCCTCGCTGCCTACCATGACGAGGGTAGGTTTGGTTAAAAAGTCCTTAAGCCTTACTGTGCCTAGCCATAATGGCCACTTATCCAGCCCTCGTGGAAATCGTTGCTGATCATTAGGAAACGTATACCATCCAGCACTCACTAGGGTGAGTGATGCTACGTTATAGGGATGCAACAATGCATAACGATGTGCAAATTGAGCTCCGCCAGAATAACCACAGAGATTTACTCTAAGATCCGTAATGTTACGTTCTATTCGATACGCGAGTAATAGCCGATTAAGCGCAAGATCAGAGCGTGGTGATAGCGGATTTTTGGCCAGACGTTGGTATCCGGAGAAGTGTTCTTCACTAAATTCAGGCGCTAACAACCAGAGACCATGCTTCTCTGCTAATAGTGAATATATTTTAATTTGTTGAGTGCTGTTTCTTGATATTCCATGGACAGCAACAATTGCTTGTTTTCTATTTTTTTCGTGAGACGGTCGAAAGATCCACACAGGTAAAGCAAGACTGGTTGCGAAGCTTATTCGTTTGCTTTCTCCAGGCTCAGGCAAGGTGTTGTTGAAGATAGTTGACATCATTTTTTTCTGACCACCTGTGTTTTTGTAGATGATATTTCAACTGAATCTACTATTTTTTTAATCTGGCATTCAGAGTTTAGAGTCCATATTTGATCGTACTCAATATGAGCAGTTTGTATATCAGTTGCGGTAATTATTATTCCTTTATACCAAGAAAAAATAGTCTTAGTTATGATTGTTATCTCTTGGCTTTGTTGTGCCGAATCAGAATCTATAAGTAATATTTTAGGACGTCTTAATAAGGCCCTCGCCAGCATTATTTTATAGCGCTGGCTGTCAGAAATGTTTGTCCCATTTATCTGTAAAATGGTATTTATACCTAAGGGTAAACTAGAGATCCATAGATCCAAGCCGCAGACCGATAGTACTTCCTGAGTGTAGTTGTCGGTTGTCCTACGAGCGCCATAAAAAAGATTTTTTATAAGAGTCCCTCTCAGTAATGGCATGTCAGGGCAGACCAACGTGACAAGTTGAGAAATAACTAAGGGATTATATTGACTGATTTCAATATCATTAATACGTAGATTTCCACCCGAAGGGCGTAATAATCCAGCCAGGGCTTCTAACAACGAGCTTTTTCCGCTGCCTTGTTGCCCTGTGATTAGAATACGGTTTCCTTCATTAATAGTTGCAGTGACGGCGGGAAAACGGTCTGCTGTATAAAAATCAGAAATAGATAGCTGCAAGGGTTCGGCCGGGTGCTTTTTTAATCCTTTTCTTGAGATTGTTTTTCGTTTGAAAAAATATTCTAGCTTGTGCTCAGCTACCTTTTTTAGCGTCCAGAGCTCATACAGTTTACTGAGTGGACGTAGGTGTGAAAGCAAATAAAGCGCAGTCGTCATCACGATAGCGATGTCACTGGTTTTAATTATATTCTTTTGTTCCAGTAGAAAGCCAACCACCAGCAGCGTTAAAATTCCGCTACCTAAGATGGCTTCATTAAAACCGCGAAGTATACCTGATACCCTGGCCCGCTTAATGCTGCTAAGAACTAGGCGGTCGCTGTGCTCATTGAAACGCTTCCTCTCACGGTTGTGCTGGTTAAACGATTGAATAACCTTGAATTCGCGCAATTTATCAGTCACGTTACGAATAAGTTGCCCGCGTACTCTTCTGACGTGAGCTGAACGAGTGTACAGGTGCTTTCCAATCCAGTAGTTTCCGGCCACTATTAATAAGACCAAGGGCAGCAGACTGAGAGAGAAAAAGTAGTGCATTTTCGTCAGGCCTGTAATAGCAACTAACAACCATACGCCAAGAATTATCCCCGGTACCAAACCGTTGACAATCCAGTTTCGAATAGAACTCATATCTCCGGTTAACCGGAGCAGCGTACCTCCTTTGTTAATCATTAATGCATCAGAAATAGGCAGTTGCAGCACTTTATAAAAAACATTATGGCGTAACTCATTGATGTATTGCTGCGCAAATTTTTCAGCCAGATAACGTTCCAGATATCGTCCTATAGAAATAATAAAAATACCGCCTACTGCAAATGCAATCCAACTGCTACTCAACGAAAAGGAATCCGACTGCAGTGCTGTTTTCGCCTGATATATGATGCCAATCATGCATAATGACTGAGCAAGAGCAATCAGGACTAGACCTGCAAATAGCCTACGTCTTTTTTTATCCAGCAAGGATGTGAGCACTGCTATAGTCCTGTTCCAGAGAGCTGTAGAGATAATCAATCGCAGCCTGTTGTACTAAGCTAGACGCTGTAAATACGGGCAAGCCTGATGCCTGTGTAACTTCTTCACAGGCGATAGGTGAACGTGAAAACAAACCGCTAATCGCATAGACGGGGAAGCCTGCTCTGATGATGTTCTCTGTTACCATCATGGCTGAGGTCGCACTATCGGCAGCGACTATTGCCCCCGTTACTTGTTGAACAAACTGGGTAGAATTAATCAACGCTTTTGTTTCTGGTTGTAAAATTCCATCTGCTATTTCAAGAATCAATACCTGACAGTTGGCGGCGATAGCTGCTGCTTTAAACTTTTGCAGAATAGTTAAAAAGTCATCATTGGATAGCCCTATCGTAGAAGGGTAACCTGCATCAAGAAAATCAACGACTGTATTAGCGCCCGCATCGTGCATGCGCCAATAGTCCGGTCCTGCACCGGTGCCCGTTAATTTTGCTCCCGCTGTTTTAATTCCCTTCTTTTTCAATCCGTTGATGCAAGCACAGGCGGTTGTGGTTTTTCCTGCATTCATATCACTGCCAATAACCACTAAAACAGGAAGATCTGCGGAGGTGATCGTAGTTTTGGCAAGAGGTGCGAAGGCAGAAAGGTTTAACGCGTTACCCTGCTGATCACCGAGAACGCCTAATAGCGTTATCTCTGTCGGTGCTTTGATTTGGCCGCTACGATGAACAACCTGGCCTGCAATACCACCTGCAGCGACTAAATGACATGGACCCTGTTGTGTTGGTAGTTCTGCACAAAACTGATCAGTTGCATAGCGCTGTGCGGCGACAACAATAACAGTGTCGCCGTCATATAGATGGTTTCTTCGTCCGTGAATATCTTCAAGACGAGTATGCTGTTTTATTTTGTCTACTTTACAAAGCAGTAAATCCCCTGATCTTGGATGAGATTTTAGCAGTTGTGTTGCAGTATCAATATTTACATTACGTGTTATATAGCTTCGTTTTGCCTTCTGTATAGCATCCATAAACCAGCTCATTTTTATTAAATTAATAGATATATGCCCATTATTTTTAGACTTTACCTCATCAAGATTAAGATAATATTAAGAGAGTATTTAAAGTTTGCCATGTCTGCTGCGACGGGCTTTGGTAGCTATTTTATTATGCAAGGTACTGATAAATAATAATTTACAGCTGTACTGTAGCGGACTTAACACGGTTGTAGAGCTTGATCTGATTAAGCCAAAATACAGCGCACCCCCAGTCGTTTGAGCTACAGGTGTTCAGCGAATGAATACAGAGCTTGATTGAGTAGAGAGCTTGATTGAGTAGAGACGGGGCCGGCTGAACGAATGTTCTCCGGCAAGAGAGGTAGCAATAAGTAGGTAATACAGGCACTGATCTTCGATTGACAACGCCCCTTGGCATGGCCAAGGGGCTTTCCGGTGCTTCCGGTAATTTTCAGCTCATAAATAAGCCCAACAAGACCCCGGAATAGGATATCTCCTGGTTAGCGCGCTTTAACGCTAAGACGATGCGCATGTAGCAGAGGCTCTGTATAGCCACTGGGCTGCTCGCGGCCTTTAAAGACTAGATCACAGGCCGCCTGGAAGGCGATGCCAGAAAAATCGGGCGCCATTGGCAGATACTCAGGGTCGGCGGCATTTTGTGTATCGACGATTGCCGCCATCCGTCGCAGTGTCTCCAGGACCTGATCTTCTGAACAGATGCTGTGCCGCAGCCAGTTAGCGATATGCTGACTGGAGATACGCAGCGTCGCGCGATCTTCCATCAATCCAACATTGTTGATATCCGGGACTTTCGAGCATCCTATGCCCGCATCTACCCAGCGCACCACATAGCCGAGAATGCCCTGGGCGTTATTGTCCAGATCACGCTGAATCTCTTCAGTACTTAGCTGTCGATCACCCAACAGCGGGATAGTTAGGATATCGTCAACATTGGCTTGCACCCGGCCTCGCAATTCGGCTTGGCGGCTGGGTACGCTGACCTGATGATAATGCAGCGCGTGCAGGGTCGCGGCGGTAGGTGAGGGTACCCAGGCGGTGTTGGCGCCGGCCAGGGGATGACCGATCTTGGCCTTCATCATCTCGGCCATATTATCGGGAATTGGCCACATTCCTTTGCCTATCTGCGCCTTACCGGCCAGCCCGCAGGCCAGGCCGATATCGACGTTTTGATCTTCGTAGGCCAGAATCCAGGGGCGGGTTTTCAGATCAGCCTTAGGTAGGAACGGGCCAGCTTCCATACTGGTATGAATCTCATCACCGGTACGGTCAAGAAATCCAGTGTTGATAAAGACGACTCTGTCTTTGGCGGCACGGATACACTCTTTGAGATTTACAGAGGTACGCCGCTCTTCATCCATGATGCCGACCTTCAGAGTGAAGCGGGGCAGGCCAAGCGCATCCTCGACCCGTCCGAACAGCTCATCGGTAAAGGCGACCTCTTCGGGACCGTGCATCTTAGGCTTAACGATGTTGATACTCGCGGCGGTGGAGTTGCGCACCGCTTGGCCGTTGATATTGCCGCTGCCGTTGAGATCGTGGATCGCACAGAGCGCGCAGACCATGGCATCCATAATGCCTTCCGGGACCTCGTTACCCGCTTTATCGAGGATCGCAGGATTGGTCATCAGGTGGCCAACGTTGCGAATAAACAGCATGCTGCGGCCCTTGAGCGTCAGCTGGCCGCCATCGGCCGTGTGATACTGGCGATCTTGATTGAGGCGGCGGGTGATTTGCTTGCCACCCTTGTCCAGTGTTTCCTGCAGATCTCCGCGCATCAGTCCCAGCCAGTTGCCGTAGGCCAGGGCCTTATCCTCTGCATCCACTGCGGCGACCGAATCCTCGCAGTCCATAATGGTGGTCAGGGCGGATTCTAGAACCAGATCCTTGATACCCGCCAGATCGGTCTGACCTATAGGGCTGCTCGGGTCGAATTGAATCTCCAGATGCAGGCTGTTGTGCGCCAGCAATACGGCAGAGGGTGCGCTGGCTTCGCCCTGGTAGCCGGCAAACTGTGCCGGATTTGCTAGGCCAGTCTGAGTGCCATTCTCAAGGGTGATCTGTAGCGCGCCGGCAACAACCGCGTAGCGGCAGGCCTGGCTATGGTCGCCCTGAGCCAGGGGGGCGGCTTGATTAAGCACCTGACGCGCGTAGGCGATAACTTCGGCCCCGCGTACCGGATTAAAGTGCTTACCCTTCTCCGCACCCCCAGCCTCAGGGATCACATCCGTGCCATAGAGGGCGTCGTAAAGACTGCCCCAGCGCGCGTTGGCCGCGTTAAGCGCAAAACGGGCGTTCATGATAGGTACGACCAGCTGTGGACCCGCCTGACTGGCGATCTCCGGCTCGACGCTGGCGGTGCTGATCTGAAAGTCCGGACCTTCGGGGACCAGGTAACCGATCTGTTGTAAGAATGCCTTGTAAGCAGTGAAGTCACCGGCACCGCTGTTGCCGGAAAAATTGTCGCGATGCCATTGATCGATCTGCGCTTGCAGCTGATCGCGTTTGGCCAGCAGGGCACGGTTTTTAGGTGCCAGATCATCAAGGATACGTTCGAATGAGGCCCAGAAGGCCGCAGGCTCGATCCCGGTGCCTGGGGTCACGTCGTTAGCGATCAGATCATAGAGAGTGGTTGCGATCTGAAGTCCGCCAACCTGGGTGCGTCCCGTCATACTTTTCCCCTTAAAACATATTATTACGAAGCTTGGATTCAACTAATAAGCGCAGGATGTGCACTCGTCTTAGATCCGGCGTACTGGAGTACTAATAAATCAATTTTAAAATGAAACCTGTCTATTTGCCTAGATTATTAAAACTATCTTCGTGATTCTCTATATGAATGTATAGATGTGGGTTGGCAGCTGGCTGCACAGACTCCGCTATTTGGGGATCTGCTGTGCGACATCACTGACTAGCTTACGAAACCACTGGTGCCCCGGATTGTGTTGCAACAGCGGACTCCAGGCCATCTTCAATTCAATTTCAGGAATGGCGAAGGGCGGTTCTTTAATAATCACATCCTTAAGGTTGTGGCGCAGGTTGGCCGCCCTTGTTGGCAGCGTGACGATCAGATCATCCTGCTCGGCCAGTAGCATGGCGGTTTGGTAATGCCGGGTAAAGACGGTGATGTTACGTTTTTTGTTGAGGGCATTGAGCGCGCCATCGACCCAGCCGAGCCGCTGTACGTCTTGCGGATTAATGCCGACCCCGGCGCCAAAGCCGGTCTTGCTGACCCAGACATGACTCGCCTGCAGATAGGTTTCAAGATCAAAGCGCTCGGCAATCGGATTGTGGCGGCTGAACAGGCAGGAGAAGCTGTCGCTCCAGATAGTCTTCTGATGGAATGATTGCGGCATGCTATCAAAACGGTTGATCACCATATCAACCTTACCCTGTTCAACATCGAGAAAGTTAACATCGCTAGGGGTCATGATATCCAGGGTAATCGCCGGCGCTATGTCACGTAGCTGTTTAAGCACCTGCGGAAAAAGCGCCGACTCCGCATAGTCGCTGGCCATAATGCGAAACACGCGGTCGGAATTAGCGGCCTCGAAGGGTGATTTGGATTGCAGTGCTTTTTCGAGCTGTGACAACGCCTGGCGAATCACCGGCTGTAATTCGATCGCCCGCTCTGTCGGTGTCATCCCATCACTGGTCCTTACCAGCAGGGGGTCGCCGAGCATATCGCGCAGGCGCCTCAGGCCATTGCTCATCGCCGGCTGACTCAGTCCCAGCTGATTGGCGGCATTGGTCACGCTGCGTTCGCGCAGTAGAACGTCGAGATAGACCAGCAGATTGAGATCGATGCGATCAGTTTTCATCCCCGTACTCCAACCGTAATAGATAGAAGCAGGGTAGCGAGTTATATTTGTTCTGTGAATAGTAGATATGAGAAATATTTATTTTAATTATGCTGCAGCTGCGGTTATAGTCAGTTCCAGCATTACGCAGTAGAGCACCTCTTCTCCAAAAGCTCTCAACCTAACGTTGATGCGCCAATAATTTTTTGTGAAGGAATGACCATGTCAGACATCAATAAAGACATCGACACAATTACAGCCGCTAAACTGGCCGCTGGCAGCCCCTGGGATACGATCAACCCGGAGTCAGCCGCTCGCATGCGTGCGCAGAACAAATTCAAGACGGGTCTGGACATCGCTCAGTACACGGCCGACATCATGCGTGCTGATATGGAAGCCTTCGATGCCGATAAGACCCAGTACACCCAGTCTCTGGGTTGCTGGCACGGTTTTATCGGCCAGCAGAAGATGATCTCTATTAAGAAGCACTTTGGCTCCACTAAGCGTAAGTATTTGTACCTGTCTGGCTGGATGGTCGCAGCACTGCGTTCTGACTTCGGTCCCCTGCCTGATCAGTCCATGCACGAGAAGACGACGGTTGCCAGCCTGGTAGAAGAGCTGTACACCTTCCTGCGTCAGGCGGATGCCCGTGAGTTGGGTGGTCTGTTCCGCGCTCTGGATGCAGCACGTGAAGCCGGTGACCAGGTTGCCGAAGCCTCTGTCCAGGATCAGATTGACAACCATATCACTCACATCGTCCCTATCATTGCCGATATCGATGCCGGTTTCGGTAATGCCGAAGCGACTTACCTGATGGCCAAGCAGATGATCGAAGCGGGTGCCTGTGCCCTGCAGATCGAGAATCAGGTTGCCGACGAGAAGCAGTGTGGTCACCAGGACGGTAAGGTCACCGTTCCTCACGCCGACTTCCACAACAAGATCCGCGCCCTGCGTTACGCCTTCCTTGAGCTGGGTATCGACAACGGTATCATCGTTTCACGTACCGACTCTGAAGGTGCTGGCCTGACCAAAGAGATCGCCGTTGTTAAGACGCCTGGTGATCAGGGTGATGTTTACAACTCCTTCCTGGACGTTGAAGAGATCGATGTTGCCGATATGGCTGAAGGCGATGTGTGCTTCAACCGCGACGGTAAGCTGGTTCGTCCCAAGCGTCTGCCTTCAGGTCTGTACCAGTTCCGTCAAGGAACAGGTCCGGCGCGTTGCGTCTTTGACAGCGTCGAGGCGATCCGTGCCGGTGCTGACCTGCTGTGGATCGAAACGGCAACGCCAAGTGTCCAAGACATCGCCGACATGATGAACGACGTGCGTAAAGAGATTCCTGATGCGAAGCTGGTTTACAACAACTCGCCTTCTTTCAACTGGACGCTGAACTTCCGTCAGCAGACGTTCGATGCCATGGCTAAAGAGGGTGCCGATCTTTCCGCTTATGACCGTGCGGCTCTGATGAGTGCTGAATACGACGACACCGAGTTGTCTGCACGTGCCGACGACTATATCCGTACGTTCCAGGCAGATTCCGCTCGTGAAGCGAACATCTTCCATCACCTGATCACTCTGCCGACTTACCACACGGCGGCCCTGTCTACGGACAACCTGGCCAAAGAGTACTTCGGTGATGCCGGCATGCTGGGCTACGTCGAAGGCGTACAGCGTAAAGAAATCCGTCAGGGTATCGCCTGTGTTAAGCACCAGAACATGTCAGGGTCTGATATGGGTGACGACCACAAGGAATACTTTGCTGGTGAGAACGCTCTGAAGGCAGGCGGTGCGAAGAACACCTCCAACCAGTTCGGCTAAGTTAGACGCTGGGGCGGGGCGCCGTTGTCAGTTCCCGACAACAACGGCAACCCTGCGTCCCTGCAGGCAAAGGCGGCCCCCGGGTCGCCTTCTTGCCTTCAATACTTAAGATGTCAGAGCTGAGCGTTTCAGGGTAAGGACTAATAGCCGCACTATTAGCCCTTGTCTTGACGGGTATTTCCCGGTCAATTAATAAATATCTATGGTCAATCATCGAGGTGTTCTTATGACTCAAGTGCCCACCTATCTACAGGATGCTGCAACCCTATTGAGCGAGACTGGCTTCGCCATGGGTGAGACCTGGTACCACGGTACCTCATCAGCGTTGCTGGAGTCGATCTTGGAACAGGGGCTTAAAGGATCCGGCGATCAGGCGTTGCAGCAGGCGACGCTTAATACCATGACGACCATCGGTACTGAGGGGTTCAAGCCCTCCAAAGAGCCGGTGTTCCTGACCCAGAGCCGAGAGCTGGCTTTCTATTGGGCAGAGCGCTCGGTACGCGATCGCGGTGTGCGCTTTGCAGGCGACGAGCAACCGGTGGTGCTGGCGCTGGATCTACCCGAGATGCTTAGGCTCCGGGTGAAACCCGATGTGGGTGCCGCGGCGCTATTGATGGTCAATAATGCCGGTTTTTATGAACATCTGGAGACGCTATACGGCCGATCCGGCCAGGTCTGCCCCGGGCTTGATGTGCTCGGTGTCGATCGGATGGACTATCTGACCAAGCTGGGCATGGCGTATATCGATCAGGATATCGATGCAGAATATCTGCGTGTACTAACGGACTAGCCTCTCTGCAATCCATCAAACCCATCAAATCCACCTCAGAAAAAGTATTCCCTATTTTGCCTCGCTTTAGCGGGGCTTTTTTTTGGCTATGTACCCGTTAAGTGTTGCAGCAGCAGGTAGGCTGAGATGCAATCCTAGCTTTCATTGGTCTATGCGAACCTGCGCACTCATGCCTCCGTTATGCGGAGACTGTTACCGATGTCAAGACGGTCTCTGCACGTCAAGCCATGGCTGGTGTCATGTGGTACAATTTATGGTGTCATGTGGTACCAGGAGTGTTTATGGACGTCAGCATCGAACGTGTCAGCGAAGAACTGGGCGGCATCGCCGTGTTTGGTCATCGGGTATTGGATCAGCGCGATTTGGTGAATGAGATCCGTTGTGGTCTGCCTTACGACTCCCTTAAGACCCTGATGGCCAGCTTTTCTATCGCCAATGAGGAAGTTGCTAAGCCGCTGGGTATATCCGTGACCACGATTAAACGCCGCAAAGGCAGTGAGCGTTTGAGTGCGTCTGTCTCTAACAATCTGCTATCGCTGGCTCAGATAGCCGCACTGGCCACCGATGTGCTGGGTAACCGTGAGAAGGCTTCGCGCTGGCTCCACAAACCCAATCGCTCCCTGTCGGGTGAAACACCTTTGTCGCGTTTAGATACGGTGCTGGGCTACAAAGAGGTTGAATCCACGCTTCAACGCATTGCGTATGGTGTGTTTGGGTAATGCGTGTCTGGCGTCTTATGAAAGAGAGTTACGCATTAAGTCTTGATGATGCATTTGCTGGTGAAGGTGCCCGATTGTTTGGCGGCCGATGGAATCAACGCGGCGTTAGCATGGCTTACAGCGCTGCAACGCTCTCTTTAGCCCTAGTAGAAGCGCTCGCTCATGCCGATTTGGAAGATCTGCCAAGCGACTTGGTGGCGGCTTCTGTCGTGATACCGGATCACGTATCTGTCGTTGAGATGGATCAACATAGGCTGCCGTCAAATTGGCGCGATATTGATCCGGTTCCAAGCGAGACTCAACGCTACGGCAGCCATTGGTGTAAAGAGGGAACCTCGTTAATTCTGGTGGTTCCTTCTGTTCTAATCCCAAGTGAAAATAACTATCTGATTAATCCAGCGCATCCAGATTTTTCCTTACTGGAAGATTTTAGAGTTGAGCCTTTCCGGATCGATCCGCGCTTGGGGTTGGGTTTTATTTAGCATGATGATGCGATCACGCAATATTCTGTGCCAACACTGCCGGTGTTTTGCAAGGTAGTTAACACTGCCAGCACGGCATTCCTCGTACTCAGTTGGCGTAAATTACAGCCATCAAAAATCTTAAAAAACCATAAATAAACAAGGGTTTATATGTTCGGGTTAACACGAATCGTGCTGAGCAATTCATACTTTATTCGTAAAGTGGTTTGCTTCGATACTGACGGTCACTCCAATGCATCAGGAGGGAACAGCGCAGGGAAAACCTCTGCCCTCAATCTCATTCCGGTGTTCTATGGTGTTGAGCCGAATCAACTAGTTCAACAAGTTGCCAACAAAAAATCCTTCATCGACTTCTATCTGCCCGAGCAATCAAGCGCCCTGATCTACGAGCATCGGCGCGACGACGGGTTCCGCTGCGTCGTTATGCATCGCAGTGATACAGGCGCTAGGGTTATTTATCGTCACCTGCACGGATCATTAGAAGACAGCTTTTTCCACCCTGACATCAAACCGATGATTAACGGCGGCGAGACCCTCAAAGATATTCTCTCAGCCCTGAGTGATAGGGGCGTCGCGATGTCTCGGCAAATCGTTAATATCACCGACTATCGCGCATCCATCCAAAACGACCAAAACCTCCAGCGTGGCTCTGGGCGGGACAGCGCGCTATTCCGATCGCTTGCAAGGGAGTACTGCCTGGGCGGCGCATCCGAAAAAAGCCGCCATCTGGATAGGATGGCTTATTCCGTATTGCGTCGGGCCGATATGTTCGATCGGCTGAAGCAAATGATCGCGGAAACTCAATTCCAGGATGTTCATATTGACGACAAGCCACGGCACCTGAAGGAGAAGTCCATGGTCGCCGATGTACAGGGGTTGCGAGACTTCACCGCAACTGCGCCTGCATTGCGAGCAACGCTGGAGCAGCATGCTGAGCGGCAGCTTGTTCTGGTCGACGCTAAATTGAACGCAAACTCATTGGCCTATTGCCTGCAACAGGCAGCGTCTGACTTGACGTCCAAAAAAGCAAGCTTCGATGATTTGATCGCAGAGAAGGGCCACGCTCAGCTCCTCTTTGAGCGTGAGCGGGCGTCAGCTAAAGAAAATCTGGCTGATTTAAATGCTGAAATAGACACCCTGACCTCAACGATCGACCTCACGCATCAACAAAAACAGGATTGGGAAGACGAGGACATCACTCGAAAGAGGGCTGAGCTTAAAAATGTTGGGGAGCTTGCCAGCGAGAAGTTCAGGCTTGAGCGGAACGTTAACGCGTTGAACGAAAAAATTGATAACATCGAACAACAGCGCCTTAAGGCTACGGCTGAGCTGGAAGAAGAGTTTAGCGTTAAATTCAAGAAACTGTCTGCGCAGCAATTGAAATTAAAAGACAAGCGCCATGATGAGCAGATGGCGAGCAATGATAGCGCCAACAAGCTCCACTCCGATGAGATCAGCGAAAGGGATGCGATCGATGATGGCGAACATCGTGATCGATTAAACAGTCTTGGTGCGCTATTAGCAGAAGCCGAACACGAAGCTAAGCGCTGTGTTCGCAGTGAGGGTGACCAAAACAACATCGATGCGTTAGACGGAAAACGTTGGGCACAGCAGCAACTCGTTAATGAAGCGATGATTCTTCAGAGTCGCTCCGAATCCGAATTCAGTCACCAGAATGATCTAATTAATGCAGGGTTGATCATTTTTGACAAAATGAAAGCGACGTGCAGAAAGGCACTGAGCAGTCGCGACGCTATGCGTGCGCGGCTCTATGCTGACGGAACACTACTATCAAACCTTCGAGAGCAAGACCCTGAGTGGGGTGCAACGATCGGGCGTATTATTAATCCTGAGCTGCTGGGCCGAAAAGATCTTTCTCCTGTGTTTGATGCAAAGTCACCAGTAACCGTGTTTGGCTGGACACTCGATGTTGATAGCATTGAGCCTCCTGAATGGACGGTCAGTAAGGAGCGCTTGACGGAGCAGCTCGAGCGTCATGAAAGTACCCTGCGGAATGCTGAGGAAGATGTTCTCAAAGCCACCTCGGCCGCCAAGCTGCTGCAAGACCCTCTGCCCGCTTTACGAGATGCGGTGACCCTCCAGAAGTACAGGGTCACTCAGGCGAAAGAGAGGCTTGGAATCCTCGAGAATGAATGTATTGACGCAAAAAAGGCCGCCGACTATGCGGCTAAGCAACAACAAAGCGCCGCCAAGACTCAGGCTGCGGCGATACAGCAAGAGCTTAAGCTAGGCAATGCAGCGCTACAGCAAATGCGCCAAGCAATACGCGATCGATATGCAGGACTTCGGCGTGAGGCTAAGGGTCGATTCAGTATCCTATTGTCTGAGATTGATGCGGAAAGTGATCGTCTTGATGACCTTGAAAAGCGATTGTCTCGTGACAAAAAAGAGAGTGAAACGACCATTGCTGCTCGATTCAATGAGTCGTGTATCGAAGAAGGCGTCGACCCTGCGGTTATCAGTGCGGCCAGGGAAAAACTGAAGGCGCACTCACGTCATCTGGATGAAATCCGTGGTTATGCAGAGCAAATAAGCCTGTACGATACCTGGCTAGTTGTACACTGGAACACCCTGTCAGAGCGTGTACGTCGGCTTTCCGAGAGCACTCGAGAGCAGGAGGAAGCCCAAAATACGATCACTCGGAACAAGGCGGATTACGACAAAAAGGTTGCCGCGCTGTTGTCTCAGATCGAAGCCACAAAATTGGCCGTGCTAAAGCTCGGAAGTCAGATCAGTAACGCTAATGAGATTCTTACGGCATTCCCGAGTGAGCTATCAGCAGAAGAGGCAGGAGAGAAGGCAGGAGAGGAGGTTAATCAGCCGATCGAGAGCTTGACTGACCGGCTCCAGGCGCTGGTTGAGCGCAACAACACCTTGAAGAAGCAAATTTTGCTACAGGTCGACAAGGCTCGCCAGACGATAGCGGCCCATCCTCAGTCTAAGATAGCGCTGGCGTGGAGCTACCTGCAGGAGCAGCGGCGCAACAGTACCACCGACGGCGAGATGAGCGATGCGTTCCGACTCCAGGTCCCGAATGACATCGCCGCACTGCTTGATCGGGAACTTCCAGACATCAAGAGTGCGCTTATTGAATCCGTCCGCTCAGTTGGCGATAGCCTCGGCCGCTACCATGGCACGCTCCAAGGGCTGAATGCGCGTGTCAGTGGCGTGTCTTCGCTGCTGGAGCGGCACATAAACACCAACCAGAAGATCGATACCTTAAGCGACATTCAGCTTAATGTAACCTCTAAAATAGTAGAGGGCGATTACTGGAATAAGCTTCAGACTTTTATATTGGCGTGGAACCTGTGGAAAGAGAACCGTCAGGCAGACGACCTACCTCCTACTGAATTGTTGCAGGCGCTGAATACGGCCAACGAGGCCATCCAGGCGAGTCATATCGACAAGGACATTAATTCCCTGATCAAACTCCAAATATCGCTGAAGGAAAACGGACGTCAGGCGCACGCCGATAACTCCAGGGATTTCGGTGAAATTAGCTCTAACGGACTCTCGTATCTGTGCCTGTTGGTTATCTTTATTGGCATGTCTCGGTACCTCTGCCCTAATCCTCAGGTCGCGCTGCATTGGCCCATTGATGAACTCGCCTCACTCTCGCCCGAAAACATCGCCAGACTCTTCGCGATGATGGATGACGCGGGGCTGCGTTGTTTCTCGGCGTTTCCAAGCACAGACCCCAACTACCTGCGGTTTTTCAAACACTGCAAGCTGATTGACCGAAGTGAAGGTATACGTACCGTATCCATCGACGAAACCTATGCTGACAGCGAAAGAATGTCGCAGATGCTCTCTGCCATCAATATCGACATCGGCATCAATGTCGACATCGACATAGAGAATAAGGACTAGATTATGGAAGGCATGGATACTGATCTTTTCAGCAGAACCACTCGACTGCTGCTCGAAGGCAGCATGATTTGCGAGGCTACCTTCCCGCAGGAGTATGGATGCTTACAGCTCGATAGCGAGCGAGAGTTGGTCAGCGACTATCTGAACAGAATTGATCGTCAGGTACGGAGTTCGACAGACGGAAAAGTGTTTTTTTGCGCCTTCTCAAACCCGAATGAACCTGGCGCCAAGGTCGTCATCAGGCGTTTATTCAAACAAGTAGCGACCGACATTTCAGCCCTGGTCGCCTGGCTGCGCTTGGTTCGCGACTGTCACCCTACCGGCAGGCCGATCGAGGCTGGGATGATTATCAATGGCAGTGAACTGCTCGCCGCTATCGAAGCATCCCCGGTCCATAGTGATCGCCTGAGCGAACTCGCTAAGCATCAGATGTTCAAGTCGGCAGCAACGGACGGCAAAGGACGAATCAGAAACGTGTTGGCGCGCCTCGAAAAAGACGGCTACCTGATCACCATAGATGCGACCGGATCCAAATATAAGGCGACGGGCCGCTGGAGCTTCGTTTACGACACGATGGAATTCATTCGCAGCAATGAAAATCTCCCGCTAGAAGGGGAAGGGGGCGTTGAAGATGCACCGCAGGGAGCGCTGTTCTAATGGCTAGAATTGACGATGCCGCAGCAGGCCTCAAAGCCATTGGTGTTCACCACGCGGCTATTCTGGATGCTTACCTTAACCATCGGGGTAGCATTCCTCCAACGGCAGACAATGAATCCGTCATTAAATCTCTGCTACGGCATCAGCTGGCCTGGCGGATGGACGATGATGGCCATGTCCAGTTAAGCCGCGCTTTGATTCCGACATTAGCCGCTGTTACTCGCAGCTATCGACGGACATCGGCCGACCGTGAAGTGGCCGGACTGTGGCAGGACGTCTTGGAGTCTGTCGAGCTTTACCGGGAGGCCAAGCGCCGCGGTGCAACCGAAGATGCCGATAATTACCTGATGAACGCTTATGATTCCGGATATCATCTAGCCGAGACCCTGAGGGATGCGATCGCCATGTTCTCGTATCACATCTCAACAGCGTTCTCTCACGTAAAAAATCTGTCCTTGCGAGCCGCCGAAAACCGAAGGGTTATTGTACGGGCATCAAAACTTAACGATATCCTCGAAAGCTTCAATTACCAAGAACTGCAGGAGCTGGCCGGTAACGACCCGAGCCTTCGATTGCTGTTGCTTAAATCGATTCCCAAGGCTCTTGAGCAGTGTGGCAAGGAACTGGTCTTCGCAATCGACCGTCTGACAGGCATTCTGCACACGATTAACCACCAGCAAGAGAAGTCGCAGCTCATTGATGCCCTCGACACCTTCTTTAATCAAGAAGAGCTGGTTGAACCGTCCATTGACGGCCTGGACTTATATCCGCCCGTGCTTAATAGCTGTCCGCCAGTGTTGGCGCCATCGGCCCCTTATCTTCGAAGTGTGGAACACGAGGAGCAATTGATAGGCATTGTCCATGCGCTGGCAACACTGACGCCACTGCCGAACGAGGTGTACGAAAAAACCCCAATCGCCGATGGTGTTGATGAGATAGTGGCGGCTGAGGTTCACCCGGCGCTTGAAAGCTCTCTCACCTTAATTGCGCTGGTCGAGAGGGAGGGCCTGGAAGTTTCGGCCATGCAGATATATAGGTCGCTCCAATTTGAATTCGGAATGGAGCTCTGGCTGCTGACGCTGGTGAACGCAGTCAACTCACTGCCTCTTCCCCGGCGGGAAAGACTGCGAGTCACGTATACCGAAACAGTGGATGCCTTATTCAATGGTAATTTTTGGGTGAGCGACGTTAGTCTAGCAACGCGGCAAGGTCAGGACGCTAGCTATGCGGCGTGAGATCACCGCGATAAGCAATGCCTTGCGTAAGCAACAATACAGGGTATCACTGAACAAAACCTGGAGTGGCCTGCATGAGTCCAGAGATGTAGGCCAGGTCATAGGCCGCTACCTGCACCTGACCAATGCTGAGTTGGAGTCGCTGCGCAAATGGGTCGTCGCCGAAGCGGGGATTGACCCGTTGCTGGGCAGCAACGTCGCGGATGAGCGAATGGTCGTGGCGAAGACCGGGCGCAATGAGAAGCTTGCCAGGAAGCAGGTTTTCGGTGGCATGATGCATATCGCACGCATGGGCATTAAACCGATCCGCATCAATGGCGGTCAGGCCATACAGGCACCAGGTTCACACTTGCTTGTGGATGAGGGGGCTGTGGATTTTAGCGGCGAGCGCGTTGTCGTCGTCGAAAACGGAGCGCTCGTGCGCCACTGGGATATGCTTGAGTTACCAGACGGCGTTGAAGACGCGCTGATCATTTACCGTGGTCATGAATATGGGGCTATCCCACACTTACGCCAGCAACCAGGCATTGTCGAGCTGCTGGCGTTTTTGGATTTCGATCCAGCAGGCCTGCGGATGGCGTGTGATGGGAGCTTTGACAGTATTATTATCCCCACACAGTGGGAACAACTGACCGCGTGTAGCGACCTGGTTAAAAAATTCAACCAGCCCGATAAATTTTACGCCCAGCAACCCGCGCTCAGCCAGATACGCACCCAGGGGCGAGCCATTGTCGCGACCTTGGTCGATCATGTGCGCGAACACCGTATCGCCCTGATGCAGGAGCATTTGGTGGTGCATCAGGTGCCTTTATCCAGGCTGGATTTATCTGCTTGAGCTTCTTGGGGGCGCCGATTGCGATGCGGTTCGTACCTCAGCGGCAGAAAAGCGGTTATCCGCAAGATTGCGGCGTACGATATGCCAGAAATACCTGATATGGGAGAGCGGGGTGGTTAATGCTGTTAGTGCTGCGATGCCCGGAATCAGCACCGGCGGTGACCGTTACGCAGGGTGCGCATAATCGTAGCGTGCGCGGAGCCTGCGAATCGTATCAAAGCACAGACGCCGATGCTGTTTTTTAACAATATTCTAATCAATCCTCAGTCTCGCATGGGTTCACTCGGGTGCTGTTTGATATGCTCAGTATTAGCTAGAATAAATTATAATATTCAGACTGTTATCGGTTACTTGTGAGAATTCACGTTACTAAGAAACTGGCTGGAAAGCTTAAGTAAGCAGGTCGTGTGATAGCTGGCATGCCAACATCATCACCATACCGCGCCGTCAGTGCATCGTATTTGTCCATGATAAAACGCGCTTCACTATGGTATTGCTGGGTGTTACACAGAAAGAACTGAAGCAATTAGATTACTGGTTTGAAGACATGCTCACCAACAGCATGCTGAAATTAGGTTACGCTCCTGAGCTGATCGAAAAGGCTTACAGTGACCTTGGATGACCGTCTTAAACTTCGATACCTAATATGTATTTTGTATTAATCATATAACGACTCATCGACGAGCATCCTGTTGAAGACGTCTTAGCGTTTTATGGCCAAGCGCACTCCTAACCGCAGCTTAGAGGACGTGCAGAGAGCGGCTTGGCGGCACAATTCCCGGTAAAAGCGCGTCAGATTTCACGTAGGGCGCGGTTTCGTAAGTAACCATTCACACCAGAACGATCATTTATAAACCAAACCTTGGGTGTTTAAGCGTCTGCATATAACTTCGCATAATCTATATTATGTTAAATTAGATATAATCTCTGTTCTGGATCGGCAGGCTGTATGAGCAGCTGTGACCAGAAGCAGAGCTTGGAGGGCTGAGCTACCTTAACTCTTAGCAGAGGCCAGGCCTGGAATTCACAAATACTATGCAGCGCGGCTATGCACAGGTCGGGAACCATCGATCGTGGAGTTCTGTTGCCAGCAACTGCGCTACGAGAGATCTGAACAGATTCCAGGCCTAGAACCCACAGATATTACGTAGCGGCAGCTGCTGGCCGGAAACCATCGATCGTGGAGCGCTGTTGCCAGCAGCTGCGCTACGTGAAATCTGAACAAACTCCAAGCTAAGAACCCACACATGAAACCTACAGATATGACGCAACTAAGCACGGCTGTTTTGCGGAACATCATGACGGCTTAGCAAGGTGCTTTATCTAGAGGCACGGCTGACTAGGGAATTTCAAGCGTGCCAACCAGAGGCTGGCCGGGAATAGGTTAAGGGTGCTTATGTTTAGATTATGGCCAGGTAAGTACTACAAATCAGCGGTATAGCCAATTTCCAGTAGTAGACACTACTGGAAATTGACAGGTAAAGTCTGTATCATCTGCCTTCAGTTCTTCAGCTAAAAGCTGGACTCTTTTCATTCCCGAGGCACGAACCTACATGTCGATCAAAGACTTTCCTGGAGCTCCTCTGTTTGATTCTGCTAGACACTTTAATAAGATGTCCAGAAAAGAGTATTTCCCGCCGCACTCACCAACCGTTGAGGCCTTTGTTTGCGGTATAGATGCCGATGTCACCGGTGCCCTCGAGGACTACCATTACACTAAAAACTTTCTCTCTAGTTACAGCAAGAAAAGCCAGGATACCTACGACAAGTTTCGAGGAGATGCCGAACGACTGCTGCTCTGGGCCTGGCTAATTCAAAAAAAATCGATCGTTGCCCTGAGAAGACGCGATCTTGAGGAATACACCGACTTCGTGGCTAAGCCTGATTCCAGGTGGCAGGCAGACGTTACCGCTAGAAGGTTTCTGAGCGTAAAAGGTATTCGGGTACCCAATGATCGCTGGCGCCCTTTTCTGACTATAGGGTCTGGCAAGGGTCGCCTGAACACCAAGTCCTGGCAAGGCCTGTTCTCCAATCTCAGCGTCTTTTTCAACTATTTGATGGCAGAAGATTATGCCCTGGGCAATCAGATCCCTATCGTAAAGAAGCACTGCCCCTATCTCAGGCAAGAAACGGGCATCAACAAGGTTCGACGCTTGTCCGCGTTGCAGTGGGAGTATCTGCTTAACTCTGCGATTAAACGAGCAGATGACGACCCGCAACATGAGAGAACCTTATTCGTTATAGCGTCACTTAAGTCGCTTAAGTTAAGAATATCTGAGCTCTCTGAGCGACCCGACTGGTCCCCCGTTATGTCTGACTTCCATCGTGATCATGAGGATAACTGGTGGTTTAGGGCTTATGGCAAGGGTTCAAAAGAACGTGACATTTCAATATCCAATGAATATCTAGCCTTTGTTAAACGCTACCGCCAGCATCGATGTCTGAGTCCCCTACCCTCTAAGGATTCTAATGAATCTATCATCGAGTCCCGGGTAAAAAATCGTGCCATTGGCAGCCGACAATTACGAAATATCGTCGAACAGGCTTTTGATGAGGGCTGCCACTCTCTGCTGGCCGATGGCTTTGAGGTGGAGGCTGCAGAACTTCGTGCCGCGACGACTCACTGGCTAAGGCATACCGGTGCGTCCATGGAGGTGGCGGCTGGCCGCGACCTCGCCCATGTGCAGGCCGACTTAGGGCACGGCAGCATCAGAACGACCGATGAACTCTATGTCGACTCGGATAATATGGAACGGGCATCGAGCGCCAAGAGTCAGGAGGTGTGACCCATACTCCTGTGCAGGTTCATAATTCGGAGCTGTGAACTAGCCTATTCCAAACAGACTAGTTCATATAAAACAATATTATAATGCGTATAGTTAATCCTGTTTGGGAAGCTTGGTCCCGATCTCTATACGCCTGGCTTTTTAGAACGGGATATCATCATCGAAGTCATCGAGGCTCGCAGGGCCATCGTTATCGACTACAGGTGGTTGCTCCATCTCAGTATTGGCAGTCGCCCCGGCTTCAACTTTCCAGCCTTGAAGATTGTTAAAATAACGGCCGTTGTATTCGCGACCGCGAATGTCGAATGTGACGGTCACTTCCTGCCCGACCTGAAGACCATCTAGCAGGCTTGTCTTGTCTTGGACAAATTCCAGATTAATTTCCTGCGGATACTTGCCGTCCTCGACCGTTACTACCATCTCGCGTTTTTTGAAGCCACTGCCAAACGTTTGCTCGTCTTGAATTAATTTGATTGTGCCGGTCAAATCGTAAGCCACTACCCATACCCTCTATAAGATGAAGCATCAGGCTTCATTGCCCTTAGTCTAACCAGTACGGACTAGAAAAGCATGAGTTGCGAAATATCCGCTAAGGCTGTCACTTCACCATATCGAAGCATAATACATAATATGTATTATCATACTCATGATACAGTTTTCTCAGACGCCTCCAAGGCTTGCTGTTCTGCTCAGCCTCCCAGAGCTTGCTCGCTCAGCTCAAGCAAGTCCTTAACGATCACATCCGGCTCTACGTCCCAGGGATCAAAAATCTTGGCAGGATCTCTTTGAATCCAGGCCGCTTTTAAACCGGCACACTTGGCTCCTATAACATCCCAGGGGTTGCTGGAAATCATCCAGCAGTTTTCTGGTGTAGCACTCGTTTGTTGCATCAGGTATTGATACACCCTGGGGCTCGGTTTAAACGTGCGGATATCATCGACACTGATCACCGTATCGAGCTGTGGTAGAACGCCTGAGCGTCCTAACAGTGTGCGTACCGCCGCTTCAGGTCCGTTGGAGAATGCGGCAAGGGTATGTCCCTGTGCTTTTAACGCGCTGAGCCCGGGAATGACATCGTCGAAGGCATCCAGATTGCTGAACTCGGCCATCAGCTTGAGCTGCTCCTGCTCGGACAGCTCAATGCCGAACTGCTGTAAGCAATAGCGCAGGGCCTGATGGGTACAGACGCTAAAGTCCTGATACTGCTCCATCAGGCTGCGGCGAAACGCGAACTCCACTTTTTTATCATGCCATAACTGACCAAAGGGTTTTGCCTGATCTCCGATCAACGCTTCCAGGTGCTTGCCCATGTCAACCGGGTCCACCAGGGTGCCATAGACATCAAATCCAATTACTTGTGGCATCGTACCGCCCTCTCAATAGTCCATTTTAATGTAGCAGTCAAAGCCCTCGCTGAGCGGGCCTTTTAAGTCCTGATTAGCGAGAACTCTTTGCCAGGTGCCGACCAGTCATAGAGATCTGGCATCGGTGGCTCGGCGTGGGTTTTAGACGGCACCTCGAGTGCCGCTGATCATCTATGACTATTTTTCCCAGGCAAACTGCTTGAACGCTTCATCGACGGGGGTCTCGGCGAAATGATTGACATAGTTGCTCATTACTTTTTGTGCCATGCCAAGCGTTATTTCCAGCAACTGTTGCTGTCCGTAGCCTGCGGCATAGAAACTCGTGATCTCGGCATCGGATAGCCGGCCGCGGCTATGCAACATCGCGAGAGTCGTGTCGTGCAGCGCCTGGAGTTTTGCGGTGGGCATTGCCGTGCTGTTTCTGAGTGCTTCGGTTAATGCCGGGTCAACCTTCATCATATTGGCAATACCCGTATGGGCGGGAACGCAATAGTGGCATTCATGCTCGACGTTAATGGTTTGCCACACCACGGTGAGCTCTTCGGCATCAAAGGAGGTGGCTTGAAATAGCCCGTGCAGCACCTGGTAACCTTCGAGTACGGCAGGGGCTTCGGCCATCACGCCGTGCAGACCCGGCAGCCTGCCGAAGGCTTTGATCGATTTCTCCAGTAACGGCTTGCTCTCTTTAGGGGCGGATTCCAGGGTGTGAATTTTAAAATTACTCATAGTTTCTCCAGCATTCTCTGCAATAGATGTAGGCATAGATATCAGCAATAGATTGGCTGAGGGCGTTACTTTATCTGGTATTGAACGATCGTTCAAGATAAAATTGAACGATCGTTCAACAGGGGTGCAGCAGTGAGTAAGGCAAAGCATGATCGCCAGGATGTAATCCAGAAGGCTACCGATCTTTTTTGGGAAAAAGGCTTCCACGCCACGTCCATGCGTAATATCCAGCAGGCGATCGACATGCGCCCTGGCAGCATTTACGCCAGCTTTGGCAGTAAAGAAGGATTGTTTAAAGAGACCTTACAACACTACGCAGATACGAGCCTGATTCGACTAAATACCAGTGTAAGGGCTGCATCGTCGCCGATTGAGGGGTTAAAACTGTTTATCAAGGATGTGGTGATCGGCTGCCGCGCATCGGCCCCCAGTGGTATGTGTATGCTGGTTAAGACCCTGTCGGAGCTGACCCCTGAGAATGCCGACCTGCTCGCCGAGGCGCAGCGGTTGTTGGGGACTATAGAGACGGCGTTTACCGCCCTGCTGGTGCAAGCCCAGGTGCGCGGAGAGCTTGATCGTTCAAAAGATCCAGAGCGTATAGCGCGTTATCTGCAGGTGCAGCTGATGGGGCTGCGAGCTTATGCCCGTGCCAATGAGAGTGACGACCAGATCAGGGTGCTGATTGAGGATGTGTTCGATCACCTGCGCTAAGACAGATCGGCATGGCGCCCCTGCCGACAACTCCCTCTGTCAGTGTTCTATTGTCAGTGTTCTAGCCGAGCGCTAGCACCGGTCCTTATGCCGGCCAAACAAAGAGTATCAATGGCACCGCCAGCAACACAATCCACAGCTCCAGAGGCAGCCCCAAATCTCCGAAGGCGCCCCTCCCACCGGAATCATCGCCGCCAGCAGCACGATAACGGGCCAGTCGATGGCATCGTAAAGAATCGACTGTTCCATACTCATAGGCAGCTACCCTGCGAAGATGCTACCCGCTTAGATTAGGATCCAGACGGGCTACCTCCAACCGAAAGCCACCTTCCCTGCTTATTCTAGTTAAACCAAGCATTCAGTGCACAACCTAGGCGCGGCGGCCTGAATTTCAACCAGACCGCTGCTCATATTCATAGCCTGCCCGTCATGTAGCAGGTGTTCAAATTGCAGAGGGGCTAGCGGACGAGAAAAATAAAGCCCCTGAATCTCATCACAGCCCAGGCTTTGGAGGTAAAGGAGCTGCTCCCGGGTATCGACGCCTTCAGCGAGCACCTTGCACTGGAGGTTGTGTGCCATGCTGATTATGGTATTAACAATAGCGACATCGGCTGGCTCCTCGATCAGATGCCTGATAAACAGCGGGGCTATGTTTATCCTGTCGATCGGAAACTGTCTTAAATAGGCCAGACTCGAATACCCGGTGCCGAAGTCATCGATCGCAAACTGAACCCCCAGTGCTCTGACCCGAGCCAGGGTCTTGATCATCGTCTCAGGGTTCTCCATCATCATGCTTTCGGTAATCTCCAGCTCCAGCATGTCGGCTGCCAGGCCCGATTTTTCCAGCGCCTGCTGCACCACCCCCAACAGATCGATCTCCCGTAGTTGACGCGCTGACAGGTTAACCGAGACCGGCCCGACACTCAGTCCGGTAGTTATCCAGCGTTGTTGCTGCTGACAAGTACGTTCCAGAGCCCATTGACCTATAGGGATGATCAGTCCTGATTCTTCTGCCAGGGGAATAAGTTTTCCAGGTTCGATCAACCCACGTACAGGATGCTGCCAGTAAATCAAGGCTTCCGAACCCAGCACCCGGCCGGATGCCAGCGCGATCTTCGGCTGGAAATGGAGTACCAGTTGCTGGGACGCTAGCGCGCTATGCAGATCACTCAGCAGGCTCTCTTTTTCGGTCAGCACATCTTCCAGTCTGGACGTGTACAGGCAGTATTGATTACGCCCCAGCTCTTTGGCTTGATACATCGCAATATCGGCCTGGTGAAACAGGGTCTCTACATCGGCTGCATCTCTGGGGAAGCGACTAACCCCCAGGCTACAGTGCATCTCGATGGCTCGTTGGGAGATGAGGAAGGGTTGGGTAAACGCCGAAAAAATCTTATCGACGATACTGAGCATACCCGCCTCAGTACTTAGGTCATTGAGTACTATTACGAATTCATCTCCGCCATGGCGTCCCACGGTATCAGTCTCACGCACTGCGGTGAGCAGACGCAGGCTAACCTCTTTAAGCAGTGCATCGCCGACACTATGGCCATAGCTATCATTGATGAGTTTGAAGTCGTCAAGGTCGATGAACAACAAGGCACCTTCTTTACGGTTACGGCGAGAGTGCGCCAGCGCCTGTTCCAACCGATCTTTTAACAATGTGCGGTTGGGCAGTGTAGTGAGGTGGTCACGGGTTGCTAACTCCTGCAGCTGCTGCTCGGCGTGTTTACGTTCGGTAATATCCTCTTTAACCTCAATAAAGTGAGTAATCTCTCCCTGGTCGTTATTGATCGGCGAGATATTCTTAGATTCCCAGAACAGCTCGCCGTTTTTCTTGCTGTTCAGCAGTTCCCCACGCCATTCCTGGCCGGCCAGCAGTGTCTTCCAGAGCTCTTGATGGGTCAGTAAGGGATTCAAGTCTGATTGGAGCAACGCCGGTCTTAATTCTTTGGCTTCCTCGACAGAGTAACCCGTTAGGCTGGTAAAGTGCTGATTTACATATCCAATATTTCCGTTCTTGTCATAAATCACGACGGCGGCATGGCTCTGATCCATCGCATAGGATAAATGTCGATCCTGGGCATCCGCCTGGTCGGACTCGATCAGGCGAGCCAGCGTGTGGGAGACCATCTGCAGAAAGGCTTCGTCGTTCCACTGAGTATCCTTGTTTTGGGTCGCCTCGATAATCAGCACGCCCTGATTGCCCTCCTCCTGCGCAAGGATGGGCATCCAGTACTGGCCCAGGCACGCGTGACTGCCGGCGATGGCTGCCGCTTGTTCGAAGGCTTGTTTGGAGTCAAGATAGAAAATCTTACTCAGCAGCAAGGACTCCTGAACAGCGTTGTCAGCCAGGGGCAGAGACGCCGGATAGTCGGCCGCATCCATTGCGCTACTGGCCATCAGATAAAGATTCTGCTGTGAGGGGTCGGTGAGGTAAACGGCTGCGCTCAGGCTTCTCCCCAGAACAGGCCCTCTGAGCAGCATCTCCAAGATGCGCTCGACCTTGCTCGTAACAGGTATCAACTCCATCGTAATCTGGAGCATCGAAGAGAGCAGCTGTTGCACATCCAGATCGGCTCGGACCTCTGCGGCGGCGGCACGCTCGATCTGTTCACGCGCCACAAACTGTTGCAGCTCATCCTGAGCCTGTGACAACTCGGTGGAGCGTACATCGACGCGTTGCTCAAGCCTCTCGCGAGCTAGATTGAGCGCCTTAAACTGGCCTGTTATCTGTAGATGCTTATTCCTGATGGCCGCCTCGGCGCGGCGGCCGATCCACAACAGTGCGGCGTACAGGCTGACCATCGTGGCGACCACGATCAACGCCAGGATTGCCAGCTGCTGATTTAGCGCGACATGCTCAGGCGTCACATCGCCGTAGAGTTCGACTGCTCCGATGATCTGGTTATATGGCCCTTCGGTGAGCGGGAAGTAGGATTGGACTACGTTCTGGACCGGGGTTCCTGGTGCTGAGACCCACGCGTTGTGATCAAGCTTACTGCCGGTCTTGCCTTGCTCGTCGCTTGGGCTAGAAAAAACACGGTTGCCCTTAGTATCATAGATATTGAGCTTAACGATCAGAGTGCTGCGGAGCTGCAAAGCTAGGGATTGTTTTAACTCAAGGACTTCGGCCTCCAAGCCCGGCCCTACCGGTATAGCGGCTTGTAGCAGAGCGGTATAGAGAGGTTGCTGCACCTCCTGAAAAGAATTAAAAAATACTTGGTTTTGCCTCACGCCTAGCGCACGTTGTTGCTTTATTTCCAGGTTATAAAGGATCAGCATCAGCGTCGATGCCGCAATAGCGATAGCTAAAAAGCTGGCTATAGAAAAGAATCGTTGGAGTTTTAACATCGCTAAGATCCCTCTAGCGTGATTGCGCTCGGGCCTGATGTCGTATCAAACCCAAACTATAAATCTGTCCCGATGCCGAGTATGCCATGACTGCTAATACTCGAACAGTCACTCTAATAGTCAGACCCATCATTCCCCCCCCCCGGACTCTGACGCCTGACGCCTGACGCCTGACGCCAAGAGTGTTTGCTAACAGGCCTGCAGCTGCTCAGGCTGACGTTAAAGACGGGGTTGGTTAAATCCAACACTTAGGGTCGCATCGGTAATAGTTATGATTTTTTATTTCATCAATACTTAGGGTCTAGCAGACCTATATTCACCTTCTGACTCGACATTCACCCCTGGCTGGCTTGCCTGGATACTCAGCAACAACAATAAGACCGAGGTGCAGCATGCAACAAGATCCGATATTCACCCCCTGGCTGGATTGGCTGGATACCCAGCAGTCTCAGATGCTGGCGTCCACTATCGAGCTGTCACGCATCAATTCTGGCTCCTTCAATGCGGACGGCGTCAATGCCGTCGCTGAGGCCTTAAATACGCTCAGCGCGGGACTGGGGGGTGAGCGGCGTTTTATCGAGGTTGCCCCCCATGTATCCATCAATGCCAGCGGTGAGCGGATCGAGCACCCGCTGGGGCGCGCGCTCTCTATTCGTAAGCGCCCCGAGGCCCCCCTGCAGGTTTTTCTGGGCGGTCATCTCGATACCGTGTTCGCGACCGATCACCCGTTTCAGGATGTGCAATGGTTGGATAATGACACCCTCAACGGACCCGGGGTTGCCGATCTTAAAGGCGGGCTGGTACTGATGTTTAAAGCGCTCGAAGCGCTGGAGCGCAGCCCCTGGGCGGAGCAGATAGGCTGGGAGGTGCTGCTCAACCCTGACGAAGAGATCGGCTCGGCCAGCTCTGCGCAACTCTTAATCGATGCCGCGCAACGTAATCACTTGGGAATGATTTTTGAGCCTTGTTTTGCCGATGGCAATCTGGCTGGAGAGCGCAAAGGCAGTGGTAATTTCAGCGTGCTGGCCAAGGGCCGTGCTGCCCATGCGGGGCGTGAACATCATCTAGGACGCAACGCCATCCGCGCCCTGTGCGACTTTATCAGCGGCCTTGATGACCTCAACGGCCAGCGGCCCGGCGTGACCATCAACCCCGGCTTTATTCAGGGTGGCGGCGCGGTCAACGTGGTCCCCGATACCGCTCTGGCGCGGTTTAATATCCGCCTGGAGCGTCCCGAAGACCAGGACTGGTGCTTGCAGCAGATCGACAGCCTGATAGCCGAGATCAGCGGCCGTGACGGCCTGAACCTGGAACTGCATGGCCAGTTTGGCCGTAAGCCCAAGGTCCTCAGTCCGACCAATGTGCGCCTGTTTGAACTGCTGCGCGAATGTGGTCAGAGCCTGGATCTGGATCTGCACTGGCTGCCCACCGGTGGCTGCTGCGATGGTAACAACCTGGCCGCCGCCGGCCTGCCCAATATAGATACCCTCGGGGTCCAGGGCGGCAAGATTCATAGTAGTGATGAATACTGCCTCGTTAGCAGCCTGAGCCAACGCGCCAAGCTGAGTGCCCTGTTGCTGCTGAAACTTGCCTCAAGCGAAGACCGGCTCTGGCTGGAGAAACGCGAATGCTAATCGTAAGGCCAGTTATCTTTGCTGATATTCAGGCGCTGGAACAGTTGGCTGTCGTCGCCGGGGGCAGTATGTCCACCCTGCCCGCCAACCGTGATCATCTGTCGGAGCTGATCGGCGCCACCCAGCGTGCGCTGCGCACCGAGGTGTCGCAACCCAACGCGGAGACCTATCACTTCGTTCTCGAGGATAGCACCACCGGAGAGATCCTGGGGGTTTCCGGGATCAACGCCGCCGTCGGTCTGGAATCGCCCTTTTACAGTTACCGCATCGACCAGGTGGTGCATGCGTCCAGTGATCTGCAGATCCACAATCGGATCCCTGCCCTGCACCTATGCCAAGATCATACCGGTTCAAGCAGCCTATGCAGCCTGTTCTTAGCACCGCAACACCGCAACGCCGAAAACCTACAGCTGCTGTCGCGGGCACGGATGCTGTTTATGGCCTGCCATCGGCACCGCTTTGCCGATCGTACCCTGGCCGAATTGCAGGGTGTGTTGGATGAACAGCTCAAATCACCCTTCTGGGAAGC